>CAZUID010000008.1:0-14266 GCA_964620985.1 uncultured Candidatus Saccharibacteria bacterium
TACGAGAAGGAACACCAAGAGGTGAAAGAATTATATCGATAGGAGTTCCGTCGGCTGTGTAAGGCATATCTTCTTCCGGCAAAATTGTAGAGATAACACCCTTGTTTCCGTGTCGTCCTGAAAGTTTGTCACCCACAGAAATATTTCGAACCTGAGCAACTTCAATAACAATTTTCTTTATGATTCCAGCTTCAAGTGTGTGGCCCATGTCTCGAGAGAAAATTTTCACGCCGATTATTCTTCCGCGCTTACCGTGTTCCATACGAAGTGATGTATCTTTCACATCACGAGCTTTCTCAGCGAATATTGACCTTAGAAGTCTTTCTTCTGGGGTAAGTTCAGTCTCACCTTTTGGAGTAATCTTACCTACTAAGATGTCGTTCTCACGAACCTCAGCACCGATACGAATAACTCCGTCCTCATCAAGATCTTTAAGTTTAAGTTCTCCAACGTTTGGTATATCGCGAGTAGTTATCTCGGGTCCAAGCTTGGTATCACGCACAGTACAAGTAAATTCTTCAACATAAATACTAGTGAATTTACTATTCTTTACCAATCTTTCAGAAAGTATTATCGCGTCTTCGTAGTTAGCACCAGACCAAGACAAGAAAGCCACGAAAACGTTTTGTCCAAGTGCAATCTGCCCTCCTGCAGTACTAGAAGTATCTGCCATTACGTCGCCCTTCTTAACTTTATCTCCAACATTAACTATTGGTCGTTGATGGAATGCTGAGAAGTTGTTGTTTCTTAGGAAGTTAACCAAAGGATAAGTCTTTTCGGTTTTACCTTTAACTGTTATCTGTCGAGCATCTACATAAGATACTACTCCTTCACTCTCCGCCATTACCAATCTTCCTGAGTCACGAGATGCTAATTCTTCTACTCCAGTAGCAACCAATGGAGCTTCAGGCAACACGCAAGGCACTGCCTGCTTCTGCATGTTACTTCCCATCAGTGCACGGTTCGCATCGTTGTGTTCTAAGAAAGGAATCATAGAAGTTGCGATAGAAAATGCTTGGTTGGTTGCAACATCAATGAAATCAACATCGTCTCGTGAGATTGTACCCGGCTCAGTCTTTATACGAGCAGCAACTTTCTCTTCTGTAATTTTACCGTTCTCGTCGTAAGGGATACCGGCGTGTGCGATGTTATACTTTTCTTCTTCAAGGGCATTTAGATAAACTATTTCGCCAGTAACTTTACCATTCTTTACTTTAATGTAAGGAGTCTCGATAATACCGAAATCATTTATCTTCGCATAGTTTGCCAAGTGCAAAATAAGACCGATGTTTGGACCTTCTGGGGTGTGTATCGGACAAACTCTTCCGTAGTGAGAAGGGTGCACGTCACGAACTTCAAGTCCTGCACGTTCACGAGTAAGACCTCCGGGTCCAAGCGCAGAAAGAGTTCTTAAGTGCTCCATCTCGTAAAGCACGTTTTCTTGTGCCATGAATTGAGAGAGCTGGTTGGTAGTGAAGAATTCTTTGATACGAGCCTGTAGTGGTCTCTGGTTGATTATCTGAATAGGCATCGCTGTGTCAACATCGATGATAGACATTCTGTCTTGAATGTTTCTCTTGATTTGCATCATACCTGTGCGGATTTTCTGTTGAAGCATTTCACCAACAAAACGCACACGTCGCTGACCTAGGTGATCGATATCATCAGACTCAGCATCAGGAGTGCTGTTGAGAAGCATGATGTGTGAAAGCACAGTCACGAAATCTTCTTTCGAAATTGTTCGGCGAGCAAGCTCAGCTTCAGTCATTGGCTTTTCGAAACGCTTGTTGAATCTAAATCGTCCAACTGGAGAAAGGTCATATCGCTCTGCGGTAAACAAAGAATCGATGAATTCTTTAGCGTTCTCTGGAGTGGCCATATCACCGTCGCGTAGACGCTTGTAGATATCAATATATGCATCATTTAAGGTCTTAGCGGTGTCTTTAGCGAGACATACCTTTATTACTTCTTGTTCATTATCCCCCTTGAAAGCACCAGCTATCATCTCATTAGTGTGGTAGCCCAAAACACGCAACAGGGCAGTTGCGGGGAATTTACGCTTCTTATCGATACGTACATATATAGCACCGTCTGAATCAGACTCTATCTCAATCCAAACTCCACGAGCTGGAATTACCTTTGCACCGAAATACCTCTTTCCCTTATTTTCTGATTCAGTGAAGAATACTCCGAAACTTCGTGCAAGCTGTGGCACGATAACTCTCTCAACTCCGTTGATGATGAATGTTCCGTGTGGAGTCATGAGTGGAAGCTCAGAAATAAATATTTCCTGCTCTTTCACTGTTCCCAATATTTTATTTGTTAGTTTAACGCGAGCTTTAAGCAAACCTTGGTAAGAAAGTTTGTTTACCTTTGCATGATTTTCATCATACTTAGATTCACCTAAAGAAAAAGAAGTGAAATCTAGTTGAAACTTTTTCTGAGAGTAGTCAGAAATAGGAGAGAACTCCTTAAACACTTCCTTGATCCCCTCTTCCACCAACCACTTGAAAGATTTAACTTGAGCTTCGATCAAGTTAGGGAATTCTATTAATGGCTTCTTGTACCTTCCAAAATACTTCTTCGGCCGCTTAATCTCGGTGTGCATAAAATTTACCGATATATAAGAAAACAAAAAGAAAAAGAAAAACAGGGAAAAATGCTTTTCTTAAGCCTCTTATTAACCTACTTCGGATACTTATTAACTAACTCTTATAAAGCTTGATAATAAAACGGAGATTGCATCCGAAACACAATATAATTACAATCAAATACAGTATACAGATTTAAGCGGTTTTGTCAAATAAAGCCTGTGTATTACTTGGGCTTTTTACGAGACTCCTTCCACTCATCGATTTTAGCCCTATGCCCCGAGAGAAGCACCTTGGGAACTTTGTAATTTTTGCCTTTGTATTTTAAAATTTCTGGACGTGTGTAGACTTCACTTGTAGACACCCGCTCTTCTTCGAGAGATTCATACTTACCCAAGACTCCAGGCACCTGACGAGAAATAGAATCTATCAAAATCATAGCTGGGAGCTCGCCTCCGGTTAAGACATAATCCCCCACTGAAATTTCTTGTGCTTTTAAAATTTTCCCAACCCGCGCATCGATACCTTCATACCTGCCAGAGATCATAATTATATCTGTATATTTTTTAGCAGAATTTTTAGCATAAGCTGTATCGAATTTTTTACCAGAAGTTGTAAAAAGAATTACTTTAATTCTTGGGCTTTTGCGCAATGTGCTTGTAAGTGGTCGACGTTGCGTAGCAGGAGATCCCGAACGAGCACATTGCGCAAGGGCTTTCTCAAATGCTTTTAGAAATAATTCAGGACGAAGCACCATGCCAGGACCACCTCCGTAGGGTCTATCATCAACACGCTTTTTAGGCTCACAGAAATCTAGTGGGTTATAGAACTTTACCGAAATTTTCTTATCAGTTATCGCCCGACCTAAAATAGACTCTTTAAGGTAAGAGTCGAACATCTCAGGAAAAATTGTAATTATATGAAAACGCATAATATAAACAAAAAATCCCCCGTGAGGGGGACCTTCTGTTAGATTCCTTTTAGATCTTCCATTGCTTGGTCAATAGTCTTGCTTGATGGACCAGCATAAGAAGTTTCAGGTCGTGAACCACCCTCAGGTTCGTTTATTTTCAAATTAACTCGCGCATTGTTCTTCATTCCGATAATGCGTAGAAGAGTGCGGATAGCCTTAGCGGTATTACCCATTCTTCCGATAATCTTGCCCATATCAGCAGGATTAACTGTTAAAGAAATAAGTACTCCCATCTCGTCGACTGTTCGATCGATTTTTACATCGTTCGGGTTATCAACAAGAGCTTTTACTACATACTCCAAAAATACCTTGTCTGCGTCGTGCATAGTGTGTGTCAAAAAAATTATTAATCTTTTAATCGTGCAGTATTCCGACTTAACTGCTGTACAGTATTATACCTCTTTACTTTTTAGTCTTCAACTCTTTTCGCTTTTGTGTAGGCTTTTTCTTGGGCAATACGTTCACCTTCTTGCCTGCTATCACCTTTTCGTGCACTAGAAAGTTGTGCATGGTGTCAGATAGTTTTGCTCCTTTTGAAACCCAGTACTTAATACGGTCGTTATTGAAATTTCGCTTATCTCCCTTAGGGTTATGGGTACCTAAAATCTCCAAAAACTTACCACTTTTGGTGCTGTTTTTAGAATCGGTTAAAACCACTCGGAAAGAGGGGTCGTTTTTTCTGCCTATTCGCTGTAATCGTATTTTTAACATCGTAGAAGGAGTTTAACACAATTTACATAAAATGCAAACATATAAGCGGTTTTTGTGCTATATTCAAGGGGTGAATAAACAAAAAGGCAAAATTGAAGGCATTATATCCATATCCTCAAAGGGCGTAGGCTATGTGAAAGCCCCAGACCTCACCGAAGACGTTGAGGTTGATTCCAGGCACCTAAATACAGCTCTCCACGGTGATACAGTAGAAATACAACTCCACCCTAAAGGTAAAGATCGCCAAAGTGGCGAAGTTTCTAAGATAGTCAAAAGAGCCAAGATTGCATTCGCTGGAATCCTTGAAGAAGAAAACGGCACTTTCTTCCTGAAGCCCGATGACACGAGAATGTATACAGATATTCTTATTCCAGAAAATTCTATGTCCGGTGCTAAAATCGGCGAGAAGGTTTTCGCAGAAATAGTATCCTGGGAAAATCCTAGACTTGCACCTAAGGGTAAAATTACGAAAATTTTCGGCAAACCAGGTGATAACGAAGTCGAAATGCAAGCTATCGCTAAAGAGAAAGGTTTCGATTCTGGCTTCCCTGAAAGAGTCGAAGCAGAAGCTAAGAGAATTAAAGAGCGAGGCATAAGAGAAGAAGATTATGCAGGACGCCGAGATTTCAGAAATATTTTAACTTTCACCATCGACCCTAAAGATGCAAAAGATTTCGACGATGCAATTTCTTTTAAAGAATTAGAAAATGGCGAGGTTGAAGTAGGTGTGCACATCGCAGACGTTACCCAGTATTTGAAAATTGGTAGTGAATTAGACAAGGAGGCCCGCGAACGCGGTACCTCGGTGTATCTCGTAGATAGAACCATACCCATGCTTCCTGAAGCTCTATCTAATGATCTATGCTCTCTAGTCCCCCATCAGGATCGCTTGGCAATGAGTGCTGTATTTGTATTAGACAAAGAAGCCCAAGTTAAGAAACAATGGTTCGGACGCACTGTCATAAATTCACAGAAAAGATTTACTTATGAAGATGCGGAGAATTCTATCAAGAATAAATCAGGGGTGCTTCACCGCGAACTTACTATTTTAAATAACCTAGCGAAAAAACTAACCAAAGAGCGCATAGCAAAAGGTGCGATGCTACTTGACCAAGAAGAGGTTAAGTTCGTGCTTGGTAAAAATGGTGTGCCAATAAAAGTAGAAAAGAAAGTAATGGGTGAATCCAACAAGCTTATTGAGGAATTCATGCTTTTAGCCAACAGGAAAATAGCTGAGACAATTTCTGGTGGCAAAACTTCCAAGAAAGCTGATGTTTTCGTTTACCGTATTCACGACCTACCTTCTAAAGAAAAGATGGAAGATCTAGCCTTCTTCTTGCGAAGCTTGGGACACAAAGTATCCCTAAAAGACGGCATAATCCCCACTCAAGAACTAAATCGTATATTGCAAAGCCTAGGTGGCAAAGAAAAATCGAGCACTATGAAGGACACAGTACACAGAGCAGTTATCCGCTCAATGGCTAAAGCAATATATTCCACCCGTAACGTCGGCCACTACGGACTAGCTTTTGAATACTACACTCACTTCACTTCCCCTATTCGTAGATATCCTGACGTCTTGGTGCATAGATTCTTGATGGATTTCCTCGATGGTAAAAAGATTGGTAAAGATAAACTCAAGGAATATGAAGATATCTCCAGGACTTCTTCAGAGCAAGAAAAGAGGGCCTCTGACGCAGAGCGTGCTTCGGTAAAATACAAACAAGTAGAATACATGTCTACTCGCCTTGGACAGCGCTTTGATGGAGTTATTAGTGGTATAAGTGAATGGGGAATCTTCGTTGAAGAACTCGAAACCAAATGCGAGGGATTAGTACGCACTCGAGACATGGCAGATGACTTCTATGTATTTAATGAGAAAAAGCTCGAGCTAGTAGGTCAGAAAAAGAAGAGACGCTACCGCCTCGGGGATAAGGTAAAAATTAAAGTAAAAAGAGTGGATCTAGAGAAAAAGACTATTGATTACGTTCTGGTGTAGAATATAAAGGTAAATGACAAAATCAAAATTACAACTTGGACTGTGGGCTCTCTCAGTGGGCCTTTTGGGTTTTGGTATATTTTATTTTTCTTCCGTAACTTTTCAGAATATAAAAGAGACAAAGACAATAGAAAACAACAACGCCAATACAGGGCTATTAAATATAGATAAAAAACCAGAAGAGAAAATTCCTGACTTTATGACTCTCTCCTTCTTGGGCGACATAATGCTTGATCGTGGAGTCGAAAGCTCTGTAAACAAAAACTTTGAAGGAGACTTCTCTCAGCTTTTCTTAAATCTAACAGAATTAAAAAATTCAGACATCTTGTTTGCAAACCTAGAAGGCACTGTATCTGATAAAGGTAAGGACCTGGGTAGTATTTATTCTTTCCGCATGAATCCAATAGTAATACCTACGATGAAAGACGCAGGTATAGATATAGTCTCAATAGCCAACAATCATGTCGGCGACTGGGGCCGGGCTTCATATGAAGATATGATCAATCGCCTACAACAAGATGAGCTACTTTATACTGGTGGCGGTATAAATTCCTTCGCAGTAGAACAGCCAACGATAGTAGAGAAAAATGGTATGAAAATTGGTTTCCTGGGCTTCGCGGATAACGGCCCAGGATATCTAGAAGCCAGTATGGATAAAGCAGGATTTCTATCTGCTAAAAATCCCCGCTTCGCCGAAATAATCAAAAGCGCTAGCGAGCAAGTAGACTACCTAGTAGTGTCCTTCCACTGGGGTGAAGAATATCAGCCGATACATAATGCACGACAAGCCTACCTCGCACATACTGCGATAGACAACGGTGCGAAAATAATAGCAGGACATCATCCGCACGTAATGCAAGACACCGAAGTCTACAAGCAGGGCTTTATCGCCTACTCGCTTGGTAATTTTATTTTCGATCAATATTTCAGCCCTGCGACAATGCAAGGCATGTGGCTCGAGGTTGCACTCTTTAGAGACGGAAGTTTAACTACAAGGAAAAACATCATCAAGCTTAATAGATTATTTCAACCAAGTAGTGTGATAAAGGGCGAAGAAGAAAAGATAAAATTTACCGAAACTACTTCGCAATAGCTGCGGCTTCTTCGAACTTTATAGACAATAGTTTCGATGCCCCGTCAGAGCCTACGGTGACTCCGTAGAGCATACCTGCACGAGACATAGTCTCGCGGTTGTGAGTCACAACTATAAGCTGAGAATGTTTAGAAAGTTTCTCTATCATATCCCCGAATTTCCTAGAGTTAGCTTCATCTAGCGCAGCGTCAGTCTCGTCGAGTATTAGGAATGGTGGCGGATTAACCTGAGACATAGCGAAAAGGAGTGCAATAGAAGTAAGCGACCTTTCCCCACCCGAGAGCGCATGAAGTTCTTTCACTTTCTTGTGTGGAAGCGATACACTGATTTCCACCCCTTCTTCGAAAATTATTTCCTCCTCTTCTCCCCCCTCTTCATCCATTTCATCTCTGCGCTTTTTCTTATTCTGAACAACAACAGATAGCGTCCCAGTACCGCCATTAAACATCAACGCGAAGAATTCACCGAATTCTTTATTGATTCTCTTAACGCCTTCTTTAAATTCAATATCTATTTTTTCTTGTAAATCTTTTATCAAGTTTTCAAGTGAAGCGATACTGAGTGTTAAGTCTTCCATTTCCTTCGCCAAGAATTGATCTCTCTCCGTTACTTCTTTAAATTCTCGACTTATCTCAGCGCCATTATTAGTCCCTGCATCTTCTAGCTTTATTTTTATGCGTTCTATTTTTCTTCGCAATTCTTCTTGTAGATTTAGATCTATACCTCCCACTATCTCGTAATCCTGGAAAGATAGTATCTCTCGGCCGATAAGCGCCACGCCTTCGCGAAGCTCGTTTTCTAACGCATCTTTACCTTTCGCTAAATTGTTTTCTTTAATATGTATCAGCTCCAGAGACGAAGTAAGCTCTTGGTGTCTCACCTTCCAAGCGAATTTCGCGCGCTCTTTGTCACGCAAAGATTCCATCTCCTTATTTATCTCTTGCTTGAGTAGTTCAACTTCGTGAGACATCTTCCCTTCTTCTCCTTCAATTTTCTCCATCTCAGCAACTATCTCACGCTGGCTTTTCTTTAAGTCCTCGATTTTGAAATTCTGATTTTCAGTAACTTGGTTGTCTTTGGATTTATCAAACTTCTTTAAGATACTTTTTATCCTCTCAAGAATGGATTTGATTTCTGATACATCTTCTTTCTTTATAGCTTCATCTATAGATATGTCTATCTCGCTGATGATACTCTCTACCTCGGCTTGAGATATAACCACAACTTCAGGCTCTTTTTCTTTCCTGTATTCCTCCATCTCGATCATACCCTCGATACGACCAAGCTTGCGTCCCATCTCGTTCTTGATAGCGCGCACTTCATTTATCTTGCGTTCTATTCTTTTGAGCTCCTCAATCTTTGGACTCTCTGTCTGAGAGCGCTCGTCACTACCATCATCTATTTTAGATAGAACTTCTTTGATCTCACTTTGAATTTTATTTTTCTCCCCTGAAAGCACCCTGCTTTCTTCTTCGAGGTATACACTTTCTTTCTTTAAATATTCGCGATATAGCACAGCAAGCTCGCCCTGCATTTCCTTGGTCTTCTCAAGCTTTTCCATTTGCTTACGTAGAAAATTCAAATGCGGTGCGTTCTCACGACGAAGCATGGAGACTTCTTTGATGTTATTATTCGCTCTTTCAAGTTTTCTTTCTGATTCTTTTATCTTGTACTGATAAATCTTAAGACCAAGTGCGTCTTCCACCATTTCACGGAGATCTTTCGGTGAAGCATTTAGAATTCTATCCGCCTCTCCTTGGGAAATAATGTGGTGCCCCGAAGAACCGATGTGCACAGAACTCAATAAATTGTTCACATCTTTGAGTCTTACTTCGGTACCATTCAGACTGTACTTATTTAGACCATCAGGATAAACCTCGCGCGATACACTGATAGTGTCATAATTTAAATTTACATTTTCACCTTCATCATTTGAAAGTTTAAAAACTTTATCTTCATTATTGAAATAAATAGTCACTGACGCACGAGAGCCCTTAGATAGAGTTTTAGAACCCTTAAATATTAGATCCAGTCCAGCCTTACCGCGCATAGACTTCATCGACTGCTCTCCTAACACATAGCGGAAAGCTTCAACTACATTAGACTTACCCGAGCCGTTAGGACCAACAATGCAAACTACCGGACTTTTGAATTCCAGATTTGTTTTGTGAGCAAAAGATTTAAAACCATTTATTTCTAAATTTCGAAGTTGCATTGTATGTTAGTCAAGCCAATTTTTTGCTTTTAAGGCTGCCTCAGCTGCTTTCTGCTCTGCTTCTTGTTTTGACTTACCCTTACCTTCAGCTATCAAATCTGGACCAAATAAAATCCCAACATTAAAACATTTATCATGATCAGGTCCTGACTCACTTAAAACTTTATAGAAAGGTGTCACGCCCACATACTCCTGAGCCTTCTCTTGAACCAAGCTCTTAGCATCACGCCAAAGCTTCTTCTTAACTATTTCTTCTGTCTTTGGCAATAAACTTTTCGAAACATATTCATTCACTGCATCGTAGCCTTGATCTAAGTAAACCGCGCCTATGAAAGCTTCGTAAGTATTCGCAAGTATGTACTGTCTAGCCTTACCCATGTCTTTCATCTCACCTTTAGACAAAAGCAGAAAATCGTTCATGCCACTGGCTAATGCCACATCAGAGATGATAACGGCATTCACAAGAGCACTGCGTACTGCGGTAAGCTCGCCCTCAGTGTAGTTGTCGTATTTCCTATAAAGAAAGTCCGTTACGATAAGTTCAAGCACCGCGTCCCCTAAGAACTCCAAGCGTTCATTGTGGGTCATTCCTGTGTTTGGATTCTCGTTTATGTAGGAACGGTGAATGAATGCTTGCTTGAGCAAGTTCTTGTCTTTAAAAATAATACCCGTATGCTTTTCGAAATCTGAAAATTGAATCATGCTTTTTTAGAAATAATCTCAACTGCTTTCGCAATGAGAGGAATAATATCATTATAAATTCTTAAGTCTGGAATTTCCGAAAGTGGGAACCATCGCGCATTGTCGAGCCCTCCAGAAACCTCAAGCGTAAGTGGCACGTAGTCACTCTCAGCTAGGAAGTAGTCTACCTTCTTTAAGGTCTTACCTTTCTCTGGGTGTGAGGCCACGTAGCTATTCTGGCCTAATTTTTCTTTGATGACAATATCAAGACCAATCTCTTCTTTGATGCGTTTTATGGTGCCTTCTTCTTCGCCTTCGCCATTATCGATGTGGCCTTTGGATAGGGTCCAGTAACCGAAAACATCGTGCACAAAAGCGAAATACAAATTCGCACCATCTCGAGAATACACCAACGCCCCTCCGAATTTTTCAATCGGAAGCTTGGTGATATCTACTGGCTCTTTATCCTTTTTCTTCTTACTTACTTCGTCTTTACCTGGCTCACCCATTTCCTTATACACCGCACCTAGTACGCCGTTGACGAACTTACCAGAATTTTCACCACCGAAGGTTTTCGCCAATTCGATAGCCTCATTGATAGCCACCTTGGGAGGCACTTGGCTACGCTCACTCCATAGAAGCTCAGCAAGCCCTATGCGAAGTATATTACGATCTACTACAGAGATCTTTTCAATAGGCCAATCAGGTGCGGCCTTTTTAATAATTTCATCTAGTACTGTACGCTTTTTCTCAACTTGTTCTGCTAGTGAAAAAACAAAAGCATCATCTTCGAGCCCGGGCGCGAATTCTTTAATGTTTCTTTGAACTGCTTCTTTTAGATCAATGTCTTGTTTAGCGCCGTTGAAATCCCATTCAAAAAGCGTCTGAAGAACTATTGATCTTGAAAGGTGCCTGTTGGCCATAAATTAATGAACGAAAATATAAATTCAAAACACAAGATGCAAACACTTCCGTGCTACTTAGCCTCTGCTGTTTTTGCCTTTGCTTTCTTAGCCTTCTTTTCCGCTTTTTTAACTAAATCTATGACTTTTTTACCTCGATAAAAACCACAAGACTTGCAGACGGTATGCCCTTTCTTGGCGGTGCCACAGTTGTCACACTTAGCAAAGACAGTCTTTGCCAACGCATGATGAGAGCGCCTGTTTGCCGTATGTGATTTTGTATGTCTCATTCGTACTACCATAATTTCTTTATATTAGCATATAAGGCTCAAATTGCAAACGACTCATAGAAGACCTGGTAAAAAGTTAAAAAACTGCTATCATAAACCTTATGAAAGACAATCAAAAACTAGAACACATGCGCCATACCCTGGCTCACCTGCTCGCGAGTGCTGTCGGCGAAATATATAAATTTGATAAAGTTAAACTCACCCTGGGACCTGCTATCGACAATGGCTTCTACTATGATATCGATTTCGGTGGAGAAAAAATCTCTGATTCTGATTTGAAAAAGATAGAAGATGTAATGCGCAAGAGACTACCTAAATGGACCGAGTGGGAACATAAAGAGGTCAGCAAAGATGAGGCGCTTAAATTCTTCGGGAATGAATACAAACAAGAACTCATAAATGAAATCGCTGAACGTGGAGAAAAGATAACTACTTATACCTGTGGAGGATTCACCGACCTGTGCCGTGGTGGTCACCTGGAACACCCTAGTAAGGAAATAGACCCAGAATCTTTCAAGCTCGACCGCGTCGCTGGTGCTTACTGGCGTGGAGATGAGAATAATAAAATGCTTACCCGTATTTACGGCTTGGCCTTCGAAACCAAAGAGGAACTTGAGGCATACGTTAAACAAAGAGAAGAAGCTGAGAAAAGAGACCATAAGAAATTGGGTAAAGAACTAGATTTGTTTGTATTCTCAGATCTAGTTGGACCAGGACTTCCCCTCTGGGCTCCAAAAGGAGCAATTTTGCGCAACCTTTTAGATGATTTCGTATGGGAACTTCGAAAGAAAAGAGGCTATGAAAAAGTAGAAATCCCACACATTACTAAAAAAGAGTTGTATGAAAAAAGCGGACATTGGGATAAATTCAAAACTGAACTTTTCCGCATCACCACTCGCGAAGGTCATGAATTTGCCATGAAGCCGATGAACTGTCCGCACCACACTCAGATATATGACCGCAAACAATGGAGCTATCGCGAACTCCCTCAGCGATACTGCAACTCCACTACCTGTTACCGCGACGAACAGACTGGTGAACTTTCTGGACTTTCTCGCGTACGAAGCTTCACCCAAGATGATGCGCATGTATTCTGTCGCATGATTCAAGCCAAAGAAGAATTCTTAAAAATCTGGGACATTGTGCAAGAATTCTATGGAGCATTCGGCTTCTCTATGCGAGTTAGACTTTCTCTACATGACCCTAAAGAACCTGAGAAATATCTCGGTGGTAAAGATAAATGGGAACACGCAGAAGGAGTACTCAGGGAAATCGTAACCTCAAAAAATATTGAATGGTTTGAGGGTGTTGGCGAGGCCGCTTTCTACGGTCCAAAACTAGATTTCATGGCTAAAGATGCTATTGGTAGAGAATGGCAAGTAGCCACAATACAGCTCGACATGAATCAACCAGAACGCTTTGATTTATTCTGTATAAACGAAAAGGGAGAAAAGGAAAGAATTGTGATGCTCCATGCGGCAATCATGGGCTCTATTGATAGATTCTTATCTATCCTCATAGAACACACCGCGGGCGCCTTCCCTTTCTGGGTTTCTCCTGTGCAGGTGAAAATAATTCCTGTACGTGAAAATCATAATGAGTACGCGAAAGAAGTTTACGAGATGCTCCTAGAAAACAATATCCGCGCAGAGTTAGATAATGCAGACGAAAATCTTGGTTCAAAAGTTCGCGATGCAAAAAACAATAAGCTCCCTTACTGGATAGTTATCGGTGACAAAGAAATAGAAGCGGATAAAGTCACTCTCGAATCTCGCGACGCGGGACAGCTAGGTCAAATCTCTAAAGAAGAACTTCTTAATAAATTTTTAGAGGAAATAAAAAGTAAAAAATAAAATGAAAGAGATTCTATCTACGAATAATATAAAAAGAATCCCATTGCCATTTTTCATAATACCTTTTGGCCTACTATCTGCTTTTTCGGTCACAGAATTCTTTGTTTACAATTTAAGCTGGCTGACCTGGAAAATAGAGCTACCCGCAATTTCTGTATTATTCTTACCAACCACCATTCTGCCAGGCATAATATTTAGTACTGGTATCTATTGGTATTCCAAAAACAAAGGTATACGTATTAAAAAAAACTTTATACTTAAATCGACTCTTGTGTACTTTCAGGCGTATTTCGTTGGTTATTTTGCAGGAGTTTTTAGTTTAGGAATTTTAGCAACCGCTACCGCTGTAATATTTGGAACGTACTATTTTTTACAAACATATACTAAATACACAGGACTTGGCTTCACAGAATTTGGAAAAGTATTTGGGAGTATCGTGTTGGGATTAATTTTCGGCTTTGCGTCCTTTGGCTTCAGAACTATAGATTATTTAGAATCTGGTTTTATTGGTTTCTGGGGCAATATTCAAGAAGGCTACCCATTGGCAAGCTTCCAGGGTTTTTCTGGAGATATAGTTCCTGATACATTTGGACAAGTTCTACCTGGGACACAGGTACTTATCTTCGTATGGCAAATTATTATGGCTTTAGTCATTTATAATCTAATTAATAAACATGAAAAGACTATATAAATCAAATACAAATAAAGTTTGGGCGGGGGTTTTAGGTGGAGTGGGAGAATACTACGATATTGACCCTACCCTACTACGTCTAGCATTTTTGGTGCTAGCTATAATGACCGCATTCGTACCAGCAATCATCGGCTACATAATAGCCGCCATCATCGTGCCTAAGAGAGTTGAAGGCAGTATCTAGATATCAATCTCCGCAAGCTTTGCGTTAGACTGAATGAATGACTTACGAGGTGGGACTTCAGAGCCCATGAGTATATCGAACAC
>CAZUID010000009.1:0-14130 GCA_964620985.1 uncultured Candidatus Saccharibacteria bacterium
CTTCTTTGTTTTTAAATTCATACTGCATCTTGTACTGGCCAGGTGCGAGAGTGTTCGAAAGTATGAGCTCGAGTGATGCCTCGCCCCAATTTCCGCGTTGCTTTTGGTGCTTGAGAGTTTTCTCGAGACTGCCTAGCTTCTCGGCGATGTTGACGAATTCGCGGGTAGCTTCATTGGCCTTGGTCTGCTCGCGAGTGACGTCGATCAGACTTTTGTTCATTTGTTCATTTATGTCTTTAATTAATTTTTGAGAATCAGAAAATTGCGCACGCACAGCATCCTGCATATCACGGCGAGACTCAGTGAGCTTAGAGTCGAGTGCTCGAGCTAGCTCAGACATCTGCTGTTGAAGCAGGGAGAAGGATTGGTCCCCGGTAGAACTTTTCTGTTTATTTAAGAAAAGATAAACAATAACACCACCTACCGCTACTCCTAAAATTATAAAAATTATGTTTTCCATATTATCTATTTAAAAAATGTTTCAATGTATAAATCCAGTCTTCGTCGATGCCATCGCCGTTGAGCTTCTGCTCAAGTAGCCACTCCAAGTAGCCACGATCGGTCTTTACGACTTCTTCGATGCGCTTGCCGTTGTGTTTTCCAAATTTAAATGTGTGCAGTATTGAAGGGTGGGATGATATCTCCATCATGCGCTCCAGGGCATCGCTTTCTTCTATGCCTTCTTTCTCCATTATTTTCTTTTTGAGGCGTTCAAAGAGCTTCTCGAGAACCAATACGTCCCCAAGTGCATCGTGAGCTTGAGCCTCGACTTCTATCTCGAGCAAGTAGCGGAGATACTGGAGGTTGTATTTCGCTATTTTCTCCTCGGGGTCGAGGTGTCTAACTACACGTAGGGTGCAGATGAAATTCTTGGGCTCGATGCCTTCTTTCTTAAACATTACCAAGTCGAATGGCGCGTTGTGGGCGACAACGATGGAATTAGTGTCTTCAAAGAGTGCTTTGATTTTTTCTTTGTCGCCACTTTCTGCGAAGGATGGTTTGTCGGCAATCATTTTGTTCGAGATGTGATGCACGGCTGAAGCTTCGGGAGGGATTTTAATTGGAGGTTTGTATAAAGCTTCGAAAGTGCTTGCCCCGAGTTCTGTCGAGGGGTCGTAGACCTTATAAGCTATCTGACATAGGAAATCTTTTTCCGTGTTGCCGGTGGTTTCCGTATCAAAGAAAATTATTTTCGCCATGGTGATATTTTATCATGGTTCGGTTTTAGTCACCATGACCCTGAGCTGGTCGAAGGGTCACATATTTGTTATAGTATATCGGAGAAGTATTGTCGTTTTAAAAAACAATACTTCTTGGGTGCGGAGTGAAAAATTTGTTTTTGTAAGGCTACGGAGGATGACGATCTGAGTCTTGAGCAAATTTTCACAAGAAAATTATGAGTACTTACAAAAATAACATTTTCACGTAGCTATGTTACACGAACAAATAAAAAACCAAATAAAAGAAGCAATGATGGCCAAAGACACTGTTAGACTCGAGACCTTAAGAGGTATGTCTGCAGCTTTTACTAACGACTTAGTAGCGAAGGGCAAGAAGCCTAACGAGATGCTTTCTGATGAGGAGGCACTTGCTGTGATAACCCGACTGTCTAAGCAACGCAAAGACTCAATAGAGCAATTCAAAAAGGGTGGCAGAGAGGACTTGGTCAAAGAAGAAGAAGCTCAACTGCAAATCCTGGAGACGTACTTGCCTAAGATGATGGATAAGTCCGAAGTTGAGAAGATAGTTAAAGCCAAGAAAGAAGAGCTAGGTATAACTGACGCAACCAAGAAGGGAATGCTAATGGCAGGTGTCATGAAAGACCTCAAGGGTAAAGCAGACGGCACCGTAGTTAAAGAAGTCGTAGATTCTCTATTTTAAAGGATGTCTATCTAATGTCTATATTTGGGAAGAAAATAAAAATAGTTACTCACGATGGGTCATTTCATGCAGATGATGTTTTTGCTACTGCGAGTTTATCAATACTATTAGAGAAAAGGAAGCAAAGGTTTGAACTGATCCGAACTAGAAATCCTGAGATTATAAATGCAGGGGACTTTGTTTTCGATGTGGGGGGTGTTTATGATGAAGCACGTAATAGATTTGATCATCATCAGAAAGATTTCTCTGAGAAAAGAGAAAACGGAATAACGTATTCTTCTTTTGGTCTGATTTGGAAGAAGTTTGGAATAGAAATTTGCGGTAGAGATAAGGTTGCTGATTTCCTGGATAAAAAATTAGTTGCTCCAGTCGATGCCGGAGATAACGGCATCGACTTAATAAGTAGCAACCATGAGGTAGTGCCATATTTGTTGCATAATTTCTTTTATGCAATGCATCCGACCTGGAAAGAAACAACCAACGATGATTTGGTGTTTAAAAAATGTGTTGAATTAGCTAAGACTGTCTTACTAAGAGAGATAAAGCAATCAGAAGATGCTCTATCCGCTGAAGAATCTATAAAGAATATTTACAACAATGCGTTAGATAAGAGAATCATAGCGCTCGATGACAATTATCCGTTTGAATATTTTTTGCATAATTTTCCGGAGCCATTGTTCGCTATATATCCCAGAAAGACAGATGGGTCTTGGGGAGTGAAGGCTATTCGTGAAGATATGAAGACTTTTAAAAATCGAAAAGATTTTCCGTCTGCCTGGGGAGGGCTTGATAAAGAAGAATTACAAAAAGTTTCTGGTGTAGATGATGCAATCTTCTGCCACCGTGGACTTTTCTTGGCTGTGGCTCAATCTAGGGCCGGGGCTATCAAATTAGCTCAAATTGCGGTAGAATCCTAAATATATGGCTTTCATAGACGAAATGACAATAGAAGCCTCGGCTGGCCGAGGCGGTGATGGGGTGGTCAGATGGCGACAAGAAAAATTTGTTCCTAGGGGTGGCCCTGCGGGCGGAGATGGCGGGCGCGGAGGAGATTTCTATGTTAAAGCAGTTCGAGACATACACATACTTTCTAAATCTAGTGGCAAGAAGAGCTTCGATGCGGGTCGCGGAGAAGACGGTGGTAAGAAAAGTCTGCATGGTAAAAAGGGTGATGATTATTCCCTAGAATTGCCAATAGGCTCTATTATCACGAACTTAAACACCGAAGAAAAATGGCAACTCAATACAGAGGGCGAGCAAATAATGCTACTCAAGGGTGGTTACGGAGGTTTCGGCAATGAGCATTTCAAAAGTTCTGTAAATACTACTCCGCAAGAATTTCGTCCTGGACAAGAAGGCGAAACTGCGAGATTCAAAATAGAGCTTGAGCTTTTTGCTGATATTGGGCTTATAGGATTGCCGAATGCAGGCAAGTCATCACTTCTTAATTCTATAACAAACGCCGAGGCGAAAGTCGGTGATTATGCTTTTACTACACTTGATCCGAACCTAGGGAATTTCTACGGCTATACTATTGCGGACATTCCAGGACTTATAGAAGGAGCGAATACTGGGAAAGGTCTGGGAGTTAAATTCCTAAGACATATAAAGCGTACCAAGATGCTTGCACACTTGGTATCTTTTGAAAATCTTTCTACTAGCAAGCTAGGCATGATGAAAGTTTACAAGCAGATTCGTAAAGAGTTAGAAAAATACGACAAGAAATTGGGACTGAAAGGGGACGGGCTCGCAGATAAAGAGGAAATCATAATTCTCACAAAGTCCGATGTGGTAGGAGATCCAAAAGTGATAAAAAAGCTTACGGCTGACTTTAAAAAACTCAAGAAAAAGGTGTTCGTGTTGTCGCTTTTTGACGATAAGTCTATTAAAGAGCTCCAAGACGCTTTGACTAAACTTCTAGCGAAAAATAAATAATTTTGGGAGTTTGTTTTGCTGGGATTTCTGTGCTATAATTGCTAACAATATGCATAAAATAAGTGATTTATATCAAAAATACAAAAAGTATTTCTGGATTGGTTTGGGTGTTTTAGTGGTTGTCCTTCTACTCTCTGGTGTTTTCTCTAAGAATGGAGGCAAGACTGGCAATGAATATATAGTCGCTAAAGCAAATATCGAGCAATCTGTTGAACTATCAGGAAAGGTAGAGACCAGTGACCGTGCGGATTTAGGATTTGCTTCAAGTGGACGCTTGGAGAAAATATATGTCAAAAACAATGAGAAAGTAGAAACCGGCCGAGTTCTAGCTCAG
Source organism: uncultured Candidatus Saccharibacteria bacterium (assembly GCA_964620985.1). GTDB lineage: Bacteria > Patescibacteriota > Minisyncoccia > Phycocordibacterales > UBA9973 > UBA9973. Next base: position 4,151 of record CAZUID010000009.1, read on the forward strand.
CTTGAGATAGGCGACTTGCTTGCAGATTTGAAAATCAAACAGGCCAACTCACAGACTTCTAGTATTGATCTAAAGTCTGCTCAGGATGAACTTACGAAAGTAACTAAACAAGAAGACACTAAAGTTGCGAATGCTTTCCGTACAATGCTCTCTGGAGGCTTAGAATTAGAGCCAAGTTCTGGTACTTATAATGTTGAGCCTCCGACACTAGGAGGTCTGTATGACGGTGCTCCAGGGCAATACAAAATCCGTATCAAGAGAGAGAGTGCAACCTCAAATGATTTTGAAGTTCTAACTTTTAATTTAGAAAATTATATTTCTCCGATAGACGAAGAAGGCAAGACTCCGCTTGGTACAAGAGGACTGTATATTTCTTTCGGTGGGGTGGATCTAGATGCTTATGATGATACTGTTTGGTATTTGGATATTCCCAATAAAGCCAGTTCGTCATATCTAACTAACTTGAATGCATACAACGAAGCGAAGAACACTCGCGACCTAGCTATCAAAGATGCACAGTCTGCATATGATAAATTGCTTGCAGAAGATGGCGGTGGTTCGTCAGTAGCCCAAGCAGAGATTCAAAAGATAAATGCTGAGATAAGAAAGAATACAATATACGCGCCTTTCTCTGGTATCGTTACAAATATAGAAAAAGAAGTCGGTGAGAACGCATCTACAGGAGAAACTATTATTTCTATCTTAGGCGAAGAGAAGCTTGAAGTTGTTCTTCAGGTATCTGAACTTGATGTTTCTAAATTAATTCCCGGTATGAGTATCAAGGTGACGTTAGATGCTTTCCCAGGAGAAGATTTCTATGGAACTTTGAAAACTGTAAATTCTAAAGAGACAACTATAGACGGGGTGCCTGTGTATGAAGCCTTCGTGGAGCTCTCTTCGAGTGAACGTATCAAGACCGGCATGAGTGCTAGCGGGTCTGTGGTCCTAGATAAGAGAGAAAATGCTCTAGTAATACCATCTTACTTTGTTAAGAAAGTAGATGGTAAGGATTTCGTAGAGATTGCAGATGAAAATGGTAAAACCTCTGACAAAGAGGTCACTCTAGGGCTTGTAGGTTCTGACAACATGGTTGAAGTACTTTCTGGACTTACGGAAGGAGATAAAATAATATCTACGACTGTTAAGAAATAATAATGCAAGAAAGAATAGAAAGCACACATAAAAATAAGACATCTAGCCTTAAGAAATGGATAAATGTTTTTTCTGTTGGTTGGTTTTTGGCTAAAAGGCAAATCAAAGGCTCCAGTAAGGCTACGACTTTTCTTATTGTTTTCATTATGATGCTGACTTTTCTAAACCTGGTTGTTGTTTCTGGTATTTTGATTGGTCTTATAGAAGGGGGAAATAGGGCAAACAAAGAACAGTACACTGGAGATGTGATCATCACTACTTTGGCTGGTGAAAATGGCATAGAGAATACTTATGAAATAGAAAATACTCTAAGGAAAATGCCTGGAGTTTCTAATATTAGTATTCGCTATGCTGAGTCTGGGCAAGCAGAGGCTAACTACAAAACTCGCAGAGACTTCAGTATCTTGCAAGACATAGTGGGTACACAAATGGTGGGCATCGACCTTGAAGAGGAAAACCAACTATCAGGATTAAGGAAATTCGTTGTAGAAGGAGATTTTCTAGACGAAAAAGAAAGTGGTTATATATTGATGGGGGCAAATCTTCTACGTAGATATTCTTCGGGCTTTGGGGACTTCTTTGCTTCTCTAGAAGGAGTGTACCCAGGAGAAGAAGTCAAGATCACACTAGACGGGAAAACCAAAACTTTCATTGTTAAAGGCATAGTAGATACAAAGGTAGATGCGGTGTCAATGAGAATTTTCATGACTGAGGCAGATTTCTGGAGGCTCGTAGATCGTCCAGCATTAAGTGCAAATGAAATATCAATTAGACTGGACTCTAACACTCTCGTCACTCCTGACGACGTTAAAGCGAATTTAGTAAAAGCAGGATTTGCCACAGATGGTAAAATCCAAACTGCGACAGAGGCTATCCCAGAATTTCTAAATCAAATTAAAATAGCGTTCGGGCTTCTCGGTAATGTCATAGGGCTTATCGGTATCGTTGTGGCGTCTATCACTATATTTATCGTCATTTTCATAAACGCTGTGACTCGCAGGAAGTATATCGGTATTATGAAGGGTATCGGTATTTCAGAGAAAGCCATCGAGATATCCTATATATTGCAGTCGATATTCTACGCTTCTTTCGGGGGGTTGCTCGGCACGTTGATTATCTACACTATGTTGGTCCCGCTTTTCAATGCGCATCCACTGAACTTTCCTTTCTCTGACGGCATTCTGGTGGCGCCAATAAAAGGAACTTCTATTAGATTTTTCTTACTTCTTTTTGTTACTCTTATTGCTGGGTACATTCCTGCGAGGATGATTGTTAAGAAGAATACACTTGATAGTATTTTAGGAAGATAAATTTATGATAAAGATAAAAGATTTAAAAAAGTCATTCATAACTAAGGATACTGAGACTCACGTTCTGCGTGGGATTGATTTAGAAGTTAAATCTGGAGAATTCTTAGGCATAATGGGTAAGTCTGGAGCAGGTAAGTCTACTCTTATGTATCAGATAAGTATGCTCGATCACCCAACTAGTGGGGAAATTATTTTGAATGGTATAAATACCGAAGAACTATCCACGGAAGAACGAACCCAGATGCGACTGTTTGAGCTTGGGTATGTTTTCCAAGATTACGCACTTATTCCAGAGCTTACTGCGATTGAGAATGTGATGATACCTCTTTTGATGCAAGATCATTCTTTCGCTGAAGCGAGGAAAATAGCAGAAGGAGTGCTCGAGAGGGTGGGATTACTTCATCGTAAAGACAACAAGCCCAGTCAGCTATCTGGTGGAGAACAGCAGAGAGTTTCTATTGCGCGCGCTATAGCTCACAACCCTAAAATTTTATTTGCTGACGAGCCAACAGCGAACCTAGATAGTGTTTCGGGTAAATCCATTATCGAACTTTTCGAAGAATTACATAAAAAAGGGCAGACTATCGTTATGGTTACGCACGAGCCCGAATATGCTAAATATTGCAATCGTATTGTGTATCTAGAAGATGGAAAAATCGTGAGGGAGAGCTAAAAAGGCATAATTTAGACTTTTGCTAGCTTATTGATATAATGACAATAATTATGTCGAAAACATATTACCCGACAATAGGTTTGGAGGTTCATGCGGAGCTTAAGACAAACACCAAGATGTTTTGCTCTTGTTTGAACAATCCTGATGAAGAAAATCCAAATACCAACATCTGCCCAGTGTGCATGGCGCATCCTGGGGCTTTGCCTGTTATTAATAAAAGGGCAGTGGAGAATGTTATAAAAGTAGGCCTCGCTATAGACGGCAAAATTGCAGACTTTACAGAATTTGATCGTAAAAATTATTTCTATCCTGATATTCCGAAAGGCTATCAGATTTCTCAATACAAGTATCCTATAGTTTCTGGCGGGCGATTGGCGAGTTTTGACGTTACCCGAGTGCACTTAGAAGAAGACACGGCGAACAACAAACATGAAGCAGATGCATCACTTATAGATTTCAATCGCGCAGGTGTGCCATTGATGGAGCTTGTTACTGAGCCTCATACATTTGATAATGCTGAGACTACAGCCAAAGCAGCGACAAACTTCGCGAAAGAATTACAGCTGGTGCTTTGGTATCTAGGTGTCTCTGAAGCCAACATGGAGAAGGGCGAGATGCGCGTAGAGGCAAATATTTCTGTTTCTCCCGACAAAAGCAAATTCGGTACTAAAGTAGAAGTTAAAAATCTAAACTCATTCCGTAGTGTAGAGCGTGCGATCAAATACGAGCTAGAGAGAATGATCGAACTCTGGGAAGAAGGCAAAGAGAGTGAGATAGTGCAGGAGACTCGAGGCTGGGATGAGGGCAAGCAGAAGACTTTCTCTCAAAGAAAGAAAGAATCAAGCGAAGACTACCGTTATTTCCCAGACCCAGATCTACCAAAGCTTAAGCTTCACGAAGCTTTCAACCTTGAAGAGATGAAAAAAGCATTACCTGAACTGCCAGAAGAAAAACGCGCAAGATACAAAAAGGATTTTGGAATTAAAGAAGAAGACGTAGAAGTATTTATTAATGATGTTGTATTAGGTGAATGGTTTGAAAACGTTGCAAATATTCTGAAAGACACTGAAAAAATCAAAACTGCCTCAAACTACACAACTTCTGACTTTATCGGTTTACGTAAGTCTAACCCTGAAGCCAAAATGCCAAGTGACGTGAATTTCGCTGAGCTAATAAATCTAGTGGCTAGTGGCCAGATTTCTTCTCGTACTGCTAAAGACATCCTTGCGATGATTGTGGTTACAGATGAGTCACCAGAAAAGATCGCAAAGGAGAAAAACCTTCTACAGAGTAACGACGAAGGTGAACTCAAATCAATTGTTGAGAAAATAATAAGTGAAAACCCTGAAGTGGTGGCTACTTATAAGGGAGGTAAAGAAAATGCGATCATGTCTCTCGTGGGTAAAATCATTAAAGAGTCCAATGGCTCTGCGAACCCACAGCTAGTTATCAAATTGCTCAAAGAAATGTTAAAATAATCACATATGACAAATGTGAAATCACTGCGTGAGTGTGTGAAAGAAGCTGAGAGTAATGGTGTTGCGATAGGTCACTTTAATATTTCAAACTTAGAAGGACTTCATGCGATATACAGCGCTGCTAAGAAGCTAAATGTTCCTGTAATAATAGGAGTCTCAGAGGGAGAAGAAGCTTTCGTTGGTAGGAGTGAAGCTCGCGCTCTAGTACAAGCTATTCGTGAGCGAGATAGTTACCCTATATTTCTAAATGCTGATCATCACGGTAGTTTCGAGTCTGCAAAGAAAGCAATCGATGAAGGATTTGATTCTGTGATTATCGATGTTGCTAAATTAAGCTTTGGGGAAAATGTGAAAATAACTAAAGAGTGTGTGGATTATGCACGTGCAGTTTCTAAGGAGACTGGTAGAGATATTTTAGTAGAAGGTGAGCTTGGCTATATCGGTTCTGGGTCCAACATCAAAGATACAATTCCCGAAGGTGCAGGTGTTCTGACTAATCCCGAAGAAGCACAGAAATTCGTCGAGATGACGGGTATAGATATGCTTGCGCCATCTGTGGGTAGCATACATGGCCTCATAAGGAGCGGTAAGCCTCACATCGATGCAGAGCTAGTTAAAGAGATAAGGAATGCGTGTGGGGTGCCCCTAGTGCTCCATGGAGGCTCTGGGCTTCGTGATGTCGATTTTACTAATGCGATAGCTTCGGGTATTGGCATAGTGCATATAAACACTGAGATTCGCGTGGCGTTCACCGAAGGCTTGAAAGAATCTTTGGAGAAAAATCCAGATGAGGTTGTGCCTTACAAAATTATGCAACCCGCTCAAGACGCTATCGAAGAAATTGTTTTAGAAAGACTGAGACTTTTCAATAACCTGAAATAGATGAAAGAAGAAATACAGAAAATATTTAAAGGAGACGTTGAGGACTCTGAAGAAGTGCTGGCTAAATACTCTCGCGACGCGAGCCTGCTTTTGATTCGGCCGAAAGTTGTAGTTTTCCCAAAAGATAGCGCAGATGTTGCGAGTTTGGTGAAGTGGGTGAGTGCAAATAAAGATAAATACAAAGACCTAGCTATCACTGCTAGGTGTGCTGGTACAGACATGTCTGGTGCTGCGATTGGGGAGTCTATAATAATGGATTTTTCTCGCTACATGAACAAACTTATAAAGTTTGAAGGCGACGTGATAACTGTTGAGCCGGGGATGTTTTACCGAGATTTTGAGAAAATAACTTTAGAAAGAGGTTTGATCCTGCCTTGCTACACTGCGTCTAAGAGCTTAAATGCTATGGGTGGTATGTATGGTAACAATTCTGCAGGAGAGAAGACTCTTAAATATGGCAAGACTGAAAAATACATTCATGAGGCAAAAGTTGTATTCGCTGATGGGCAAGAGTACATAGTTAAGAATCTGTCTTCAGAAGAATTATCACAAAAGATTAATGAAGGAACATTTGAAAGTAAAATTTATAAAAACATTTCTGATTTAATTACCAATAATGTAGAAGAGATAAAAAACGCAAAACCAAAAGTAAGTAAGAACGCAGCGGGGTATTATATTTGGAATGTTCTTAGTGAGGGAGGTTTTGATTTGAATAAACTCTTAGTGGGTTCGCAGGGGTCTCTGGGTATCGCTACTGAAATAAGTTTCAAGCTAGTGCCTAATCCTAAATATTCTAAATTGGTTGCAATATTCATCAACGACCTTGCGCCGTTGGGGTCTCTTGTAGATTCGATACTAGAACTCAAGCCCGAAACGCTAGAGGCGTATGATGACAAGACTATGAAGCTCGCGGTGCGATTTTTCCCAGATTTTCTGAAGAATAAAGGCGTTCTCGGTATGATTAAGTTCTTGCTGAGCTTCTTACCCGAAGCATTTCTAATGGCTATCTCAGGAGGCTTCCCGAAGCTCATACTCTTGGTTGAGTTTGCAGGATATGACAATGCTGATGCGGATAAAAAGTGCATAGAACTAGTGAAGAAAATTTCTAATTTCAAACTTAAAACTCACATAACTGAGAGCCAAGAAGAAGCCAATAAGTATTGGGATATACGCAGAGAAAGCTTCAGTCTTTTGCGTAAGCATGTGAATAAAAAGCATACTGCACCCTTCATCGATGACATAATTGTGCGTCCAGAATTCTTACCTAAGTTTATACCCGAGCTTAATGCTATTTTAGGTAAATATAAATTAACTTTTACTATTGCGGGTCATGCTGGAGATGGTAATTTCCATATTATCCCCTTGATGGATTTCTCTCGAGAAGATACTGCGAGAATCATTATGGAATTATCAGAATCAGTATATGACTTGGTGGCTCGATATCACGGCTCCATAACTGCTGAGCATAACGACGGCATTATCCGTACGCCATTTTTGTCTAAGATGTACGATGCGAAAGTCATCTCAATATTTCGAGATATTAAACACACATTTGATCCTCTAAATATATTTAACCCTGGCAAGAAGGTAGCATTAGAAAACCTATCTGGATTACCTCCGCAAGCAGGTACCAAGGAGTATATAACCCTTCATGTGGCCCGAGAGCACAGTGCTAGTCATAAGGTTTAGCCCACTTTAAAGTTGCGATAAGTTGCATTTTTTATTTTTTCATATATAATATCCCTCATGTTTGTAATTAAAGCCAAAAAGCGAGATCCTAGCATAAAACTAGATGTTTTAAGAAAAGGGGGAGAAATCCCTGCTGTTTTTTACGGAGCAGGAAAGACCTCTACTTCAATCTCCATCAATAACGTTGAGTTTAAGAAAATCTGGTATAAATCAGGTGAATCTTCAACTGTTAAAATCTCCACCCCAGACGGTGAGATAGACGCGCTTATTCATGAAGTTCAGACTGACCCTGTTACTGATGAACCTATACACGTAGACTTGCTAGCTATCGACATGACCAAGAAACTTCGCGTTGGAGTTAGTCTTGAATTCACTGGAGTTTCAAATGCTGTAAAAAGTGGCGTTGGTACTTTGGTCAAAGTTCTATACGAAATAGAAATCGAGGCTCTACCTAAAGACCTACCTCACGGCCTAACTGTTGATATCTCAACACTGCAAAACATTAAAGATCAAATCCTTGTATCTGATATTAAGCTTCCTGCTGGAGTAGTAGCTATTACCGGCGCTGAAGAAGTAGTTTGCTCTATCGCTGAACAAAAAGAAGAGAAAGAGGAAGAAGCTGTGCCTGTAGATCTTTCTGCTATTGAAGTTGAGAAGAAAGGCAAGAAAGACGAAGAAGCTCCTGCAGCTGAACCTGCTGCCTAAAGATAGAATTCTCCTAAAAGAATATGCTATAATATTAATTCCATGAAAGGAAGAATTTTTTTATTTGTTATATTGATGATTTTTAGTTTTTTAGGGTTTAATCCTGTTAATGTAGAGGCTTTTGATTGTTTGACTATTAACACATCTTCACCACAGAGCGATAAGGATTACTGTAAAAAGGAGCTTTCTCAAATAGAGGCTGAACTAGCGAAGCTCCTCGAGCTTCAGAAAGAACAGCAGAAGCAGACAGGCACCATTGCAGGAGACGTCAACTATCTAACTAGTCAAATCAATGCGCTTAAGACCAAGGTCAAAGCCAGGTCTCTTGCCATTGCTCAGCTTAAAGTTGCCATAGTAGAGAAAAATTCAACTATTAAATCCCTAAACCAGAAAATAGATCGTGAGTACGAATCTATCGCACAGCTCCTACGCGACACCAACAGATATGACAACGAAACCCTAGTGCACCTAATGCTCTCAGATCAGAGTATCTCAAATTTCTATAATGATCTCGAAGCCTACACTGCGATCAAAGCAGCAGTGAAAGAATCAGTAGATAAGATTCGAGGTATAAAGACTCAGACCGAAACCCAGAAGCAAGATTTAGAGAAAAAACAAAATGCAGAAACTGATGCAAAGGTAGAGCTTGAAAATGCACAGAAGAAAGTCGCCCAAACCGAAGCCGAGAAGAAGCAACTTCTTGCTGTGTCCAAGCAAGCCGAAAGTGCGTATAAGAAATTAGCGGCTGAGAAGAAAGCTCGCGCGGATAGAATTCGTAGTGCGCTTTTCCCATTGGCGGGTACAACTCAGAAGATCGAATTCGGCACAGCTTTGCAGTATGCTAACGAAGTTAGCAAGCTTACAGGCGTAGAGCCAGCATTTCTTCTGGCGATTCTAACTCAAGAAAGTAATTTAGGAGCGAACGTTGGTCAATGTTACCTAACCAATCCAGATACCGGTGCAGGTGTCGGTAAAAATACAGGTACACCTTTCTGGAACGTGATGAAGCCGACACGTGACGTGGGTCCATTCTTAGAAATTACTACTGCTTTGAAATTAAATGCATTCCAGACTGCTGTGTCTTGTCCTATTGCAGGTGTTGCTGGGTGGGGAGGAGCTATGGGCCCTGCGCAATTCATTCCTTCAACTTGGAAGATATTTGAGAAGCGCTTAGAGAGCGCACTAGGACATTTCGCTAACCCTTGGGCTCCCAAAGATGCATTCCTAGCTTCGGCTATGTATCTTACCGATCTCGGGGCTTTCGGCACTAGTGCAACAGCACAAAGTATTGCTGCATGTAGGTACTACGGCTCTGGCGGGGCTACTTGTCAGTATGGTAAAAGTGTGGCAAATTTGAAAAACACCATACAGGCAAACATAGATTTGCTTTTAAATTAAAATCGTGTTAATCTAATCCGAGTTATGAAAAAAGAAATACACCCAGAATTTAATACAAAAACAACAGCTACCTGCGCTTGCGGAGCTACTTTTCTAGTTGGTTCAACTGCTAAGGAAATCAAGATGGAAATCTGCAGTAATTGCCACCCTTTCTATACAGGCAACGAAAAAATAATGGATACTACAGGACGAGTTGAGAGATTCAACAAGCGTAAGGCTGCAACTGCTAAGGCGAAGAAGTAAGCAATTCTGTCGCAAATATATTTTAACGAGTCGCATAATTTAGTGCTCTAAATTTGCTCATTCTCGGGCCGTCGCCCTGCGAAAGACTCCTTAAAACATATTTGCGACGCATACATGGATTTAGACGCACTTAAAAAAGATCATCGTACAAGCTATCTCGCAGAAATGTTGGAGAAACTTTTGCGTGAAGAAGCAGAAGTGCGAGAGATGCTAGCTAGTGACGACACTCTACATGAAATGGCTGCCAAGGAGCTCAAATACATCCAAGATCAGAAGGACAACGTAGAGAAACAAATTCAAGATATTTTAGATAAAGACAAAGAGGAAGAAGAATTCCCGAATGAAATAGTCTTAGAAGTTAGAGCGGGGGCTGGGGGAGACGAAGCCTCTCTTTTTGCATGGGAAATTGCGCATATGTATGAGAAGTACGCCGAGAAACAGAAGTGGGAT
>CAZUID010000010.1:0-13776 GCA_964620985.1 uncultured Candidatus Saccharibacteria bacterium
ATCCACCGTACGCCCTTAAATTTCCTGTTAAGAAATTTGAAAACCACAATTAACCCGTCTTTTTAAAACGGGGCGAAGATTCTATTTCTCGACCGCTCGATACTTTAGAATCATTCTTCTGTCTGCGACATGCCTGCGCATGCAGGCGCGAAAAGACCCTCTAATTGTCGCGACAGGATTAAGTTTTCAATTTTCAATCTATACTGATTTATCAACAAAAAAACCGCCTTCCGGGCGGTCAACAGACAAAAGAAAGTCTGCTAGAGCCGCCTTTTGAACTTGTTTCTTGTTATTATCATACCGATTAGACTAGTCTATACTAAACGAAAAAAGATGTCAAATGGGGGTAACCCACGACATCTTTTTTCTAAAACTAGGCCTAAATTAAAGACTAGTTTCTTCGAGACATTTCATCTCCCACCTTAGCAAGGAAGCGTGCAGCTGCGTCTTTTCCACCAAGACCGAAAGCAAGCGCACCACCTAGAGCAATCATTGCTACAATGCCAGTGAATAGAACATTCATGAAGTATGATGCAATTCCCAACTGACCAAGAGCAATAATGAAAGCAAATACCCAAACTGCGTATTTTGCTATTGTACCTAGCATGTTTGCTGAAGTAAGGTCCATAGACTTCGCAGAAGCGTTGATGAACTTCGAAAGCGCTTCAGAAACAAAAGTAGCAATAATCAAAATAAATGCCGCTACAACAACACTATGCAAAAATCCTAGAACATCTGTTTTCAAGAAAGTTGCTATATCGTTTAAGCCAACCAAGTTAAGTGATGGAAGTAGGAAAACGATTATCACAAACCATCTTATAACTTGTCCGACGAAATATCCTACATTTAAAGTCATGCCTGCCTTTCTAAAGAAGCTATCTGCTCCGACTTTCTGAAGCAAGTTATCAACCTTAAGAGCACTGAAAACATGCTCGAAGGCTTTGGCAACGAGAGAACCTATAATCCAACCAGCAATAAAGAAAATTATTGCAAGCACTAGTTTTGGAGTAAACTGCACAAAACCCCACCACAAACTCTGAAGCGAAGTGTTGAACACTGAACCCCAATCCATCCAAATTGTACTCATATAATAAATACTACCTTAATTAATAAAGACTTTTAAGTTCGACCTTATAAAGTTCTATAGTATATTATACCAAATAGAGGGTATTTTTTAGATTTTTTTCAAAGCCTGTGTGGATAACTCCTTAGACTCTAAAACCACCTCATGGGGGTAGTCTAGGATATCTCGCACTAGCTTATCGAACATATTTAGCCTGTAGAGGAACTCCTTGGTCTCAAAAACAGCATAAGAAAGCTCAGCCCCTATCTCGGCTTCGAGCTTGTGTATCTCTTCTTGGATTCGCCCTTTCTTCATTCTGTCTCCTACTATCAACAGATCCACTCTGGTGTCTTTGTTCTTGATGAAAATACCTGAGACTATCAACAACTTCACCTTGCCTGCTTTCTTGAACACACTTGCGATATAAGGTTTATCTACAATATCAGAGTTCACCAACAATATCTCAAGAGGAACCGCGTATTTAAACATAGGGTTAAAGATTGACCCCTTTGCAGTCTTTTTGACAAAATCAACAGAGGAGAGCATACGCAATTCTCTACGTGTTGCATCAGCCCCAACTCTGCACCGCTTGCTTATCTCTTGATTGGTAAAGCTGGTCTTGGGATTTTGAAGAAACATTCTCATTATCTTCACCCGTGCCGGACTACCGAGTATTTTGCCTAGAATTTCCATGGGGGGTATTATAATACTTTTTGGCCTCAAATACAAAAGCCCCCGATTGCTCGGGGGCTTTTGAGTAAAAAATGGAAAGTATTATTTAGTGTTCAATACATTCGCAGGCTCAGTATCTCGTTAAAGATTACTTTAACTCGACCTTACCACCTGCCTCCTCGATTTTCTTCTTTACATCTTCAGCTTCAGCTTTCTTCATGCCTTCTTTAAGAGTAGCAGGAGCTCCGTCTACTAGATCCTTTGCCTCTTTAAGACCAAGACCTAGGACTTCCTTCACAACCTTCATAACAGCGATTTTCTGCTCACCAGCTGATGCTAGAACAACAGTAAATGCGTCTTTCTCTTCAGCAGCAGGGCCAGCAGATGCAGGACCCGCAGCAGCTACAGCTGCAGCTGAAACGCCGAATTTCTCTTCTATAGCCTTTACGAGCTCATTTAGTTCTAGAACTGATGCGCTCTCTAGGTCACTCATGAATGAATCAAATTTTGACATAATTGTATAATTTAATTAATAACTAATAATCTATTTCTTCTTCGCAACTTCATTAACAGCAATAGCCAAACGTTGCATTGGGGAATTGAGCAAAAATGCCAACTTTGAAAGCAATACTTCCCTACTTGGGATGGTTGCTATTTCGGTCATCTTCTCTGCGTTTATGAATTTCCCTTCGAAAATTCCTCCCAATATCTGCAAAGCTCCTATGTGAGTTTTCTGGAAATTGTAGACTTCGCGAGCACTTGCAATAGGGTCTACTCCATAAGCGATAGCAACTTCACCAGAAAGCTCTGGGATGTCTCCCTCTGCCTTACCAGCTAGTGCGCGCTTAAGCAATGTCTTGCGTGATACTCGGTACCCTACACCACTGTCTCTTAAGGTGCTTCGAAGATTTGTCTCGTTTGCCACATTCATCCCGTGAAAGTTCACGAAGACTACTGAGGCAGAATCCTTGGCTATTTTTTCAAGCCCCTTTACGATATCTTCTTTTTTTGATTTTAATAACATAATTTATTCAATACCTTTTGGTATAAATTAAAAACGGCCTCAAAAAATTTTGAGCCGCAAGTTTGTCACCCGTCTAAGGGCGAATCGACCACTCTGTAGGATTTATCCTTGCGGAACCTACTTTCTCTGCGGTACGTACACAATAACAGAAAATTCAGAACAAAGCAAGGTGAGATTCCAACTACTTCCTGGCATCTACACTAGACGTACCAGTATCTCCCCCGGCATCTAGATAACCTAAAACAAAGACCCCCAGAAGGCCTAATGTAATCATAACCATGAACAAGATGAGTGTCTTAAGAAAATGCTTTGAAAAAATCTCCATTACTTTATACTATAACACAAAACACAGTTTCAATATTAATCGAAAATCTTGGTCAGATACGAATCAATGATGCGCTGATCCATGTCGTAGAAATTCATATTGTCTTTATGGAGCTTGCGAGCTAGGTCTACGCCCACGAAACGCCAATGCCAAGGCTCAAACTTATAATACGCATTGCCTGCAGGATAAGAAAGGATGAAGCCATATTTGTAGGCATTGTCTTGAAACCACTTGTATTCTTCGGTCTTGTCGAAGCCATTTAGGGTGCCATTGATATCCACAGTTGTGAAGTCCATGGTGGTGCCTAGCTGGTGCTCAGAATAACCCTGATCTGCAGAGAACCTGTTCGCCCCAGAACCATAAGTCACTGTATAGTTTGCCTTAAGATCAGACTGCTTAGCGAAAGAACGATATGCAGACTGCACTCTTGGGCTAAGCCCATCATCGGTCGCTGCCTCCATAAGGTCCTCGAGGTGAGGCAAGACTTCGCTATGAATCTGGAAACTAGTAGAAGTCTTGCTTCTTAATTCTTCTGGAATGTCCGAAAGAGACAACGGTACATAATGTTCGTTTAAGAAATACACCTTGGAATACTTTTTGAGCAATTCTTTATCAGTAGCACTTAATTTCTCAAGCTCTCCTACTGTGTCAGTAATACTACTTAATTCTTGTTTCAAATTATTATTCTTCTGTTGCTCGGCAGACAAGGTCCCAAAGAAAACTTCTCCCAACTCTTTAATCTTGCCGTTCATCTTCTCCTCAGAAGCCACCACAGCACCCTTAGAAGCTTCTATCTGCACTGCTAAGGCACTAAAGCGGTAATCTATATACTTCACAACGCCAAAGACGCACAGGGCCAAAACTACCAAGATGGCAACGTTTTCGGTAAGTAAGTATTTAATATGCGTTTTCATTAGAATGAGTATAACATGAAAACAAAAAACCACCCCGAAGGATGGTTTTTTGAATACTTTTTGAGGCGTATTAACCAGAGTTATATGTCTCTATGAGATAACTAATTGAATTAGTTACTGTCAAGCCAAACACTGTCTGTTTGGAAGTCAGTCATATTAGATGTGTATAGAGTATCACCATCAATTGCTGTCAAAGCATACATTATGCTTGTAAGGGAAGCTGAAGCAAACAAATCAGCTCCTGAACCAGCGATTGTAACTGTGAAGCGCTCAGTATCACCTTCTGCAACTCTCAAAGTTGTGTTAGCTGTATCGTCACATGATGAACATTCAATAACACCAGCGGCTACGCTAGTAGTAGAAGCATCAATGTCTTGATAACCAGCTGCACCAGCTGCTATGATACCTGTCTCATTTGTAATCGGACTTGCATCTATAAAGATGTCAGAGCCAAATGCGGACACATCAAAGACTATCTTAAATGTACCAGTATCATCAACAGTAGCTACTCCACTTGGAGTCGCAACAGCTGAAGTGGATACCAATGTCGCAGACATACCATTAACAAAGAAGGAGAAGTTTTCACCGTTAGCAGAGCCACTAGCTTCTACGTTATCTCCTGCATCATCTTCGGAATCAACAGAAGTGAAGCTTACAAGGATACCGTCTCCGGCATCGAAGTCACCTCCATCAAGATTGTTAATGTCAGCTTCAATTGTGAATTCAGCTGTATCTCCATCTTCAATCACAACATCACCATCAACGTCAAATGCGATAACTTCTGTCTGACCAGCAGTAGCAGGTACACTTTCAGAAGCGATTTCTTCACCGTTCATGAACAAGTGAAGAGTATTAACTACAGAGTCAACATCAGTAAGAGTACCGACATCATCAATAGTAACTCGAATATCTGTAACATCTACATCTGAATCATTAGCTTCAAGGTCGAAAGCAAGAACTTCAACACCATTGGTGTCATTAGTATCATCAACTTCCACAGCTTGAGCATCAGGATTGTCGTTACTTAGAGAAACATCCAATGTACCAGTATCAACTTCGTCTACTACAACAGTATCTTCCATTGATTCACCGTATTCATCAGAGAAACCAGCTTCGTCCTCAGCGCGAACTGAATCAGTAGCTAAGTCAATTTCCCAAGTTGCGTTGTCAGAATCAGCTGTATCAATGTTGTTAGCTGTGTCAAATTCTAGAGTTACTTTAGCAGTATCGCCATCAGCAACAGTGAAGTCAACATCAAATCTTAGACGAAATTCGTCGTTGTCTGTATCAGCTGTTTGATCCCAATCATCTTCATCCCAGTCTTCTACATCAAGAGTTGCGACTTCATCGCCGTCAACCAAGAGTGAGACAGATGTGAAATAATCGTCTGCATTGTTGGATTCAGCAGTTGTTGTTTGACCCATGTAGACGTCAACACGTGACACCATCATGTCAGAACCGTCAGCTTCCATTTCGAAAGCATAAAGCTCTACTCCGTTCTCGTTTTCAGAGAAACCATTTTCATCTTCAGAAACTGAATAGAAGTTCTTTAGCTCACCTTCATCAGTACCTGAGCCAGTTGATGGTGTTGAACCACCAGAACATGAAGCTCCAGTTGTTGTACTGTAGCCAGCGGTTGAAGTACATCCTGCTGGAAGTGTTGATCCAGTTGAAGTACAAGGCATGCCTGTAGTTGAACTGTATCCTGCTGAAGAAGTACATCCTGCTGGGTATGAACCACCAGAAACTGCACCACTAAGCTTTGCGCCAGTCATAGCACCAACGACACCGTCAGCAGTAAGACCATTAGCTGCTTGGAAAGCCATAACAGCTGCTTTAGTAATAGGGCCAAAGTAGCCAGACATAGGGGTAACTCCAAGAGTTGCCTGTAGTTCTGTTACTTGAGCACTTCTCATTCCCATTTTAAGAGTTCCCATGTGTGTGTATGCAGCAGCTGTAGAAACTCCTACTACTGCGAACATAACAGCAACAATCATAACTCCAAAAAAGAATTTTGATTTTAATAATTTACTCATAATATTTTCTAATTTTTTTACGCCATTAAGTTAGTTTCGACAAAACTAAAAGCGTATTTTTCTTATCACTACTTCCGTCCGCCAATAATTAATAATAAGTAATAATGGTGCAGACAAAAATAATGAACAGAGATAAACAAACATTGAAAACAAAATACTATTTAGTTTTCAATGACCTTTCATTTGCCCAACTGTTTGCCTCTTGCGAGAGCTCAAGTGGGCTTATTTTCGAGCACGATCTTTTCGACGAAATCATGAACGAAAATAAATGCAATAAACCTGTGCTCACAAAATGCATAAAATACGCACCTCGCTTACACAGAATTATTATAATATATAGCCATAAAACACGACAATATATTATGTGGATAACTCTAATACTTTTGTAAAATGTAAGTACTTAGAGCCGGGAATGCAAAGCATCATCTCCGTTCCACTATCCATACATGATTGCATATTTTAAGACAAAATGCAAATAATCATGTATCAATATGTATATACTGCCGAGATCCTAAAAAATTACAGAATGGCTGAATTAGAGCATAAAAACGAGAGCCACATACAGGAACGGGTTACACATATAGAAAGTACCTGCTCCAGCGCTTGCTACCAGTCTTTTTAAGGACATTATCTTTGACCATAGAGACAAGCTCGCGCTGTATGGTCTTCTCGCCACACGACGCTAATGCTCCTGTCGCAGACGTCCTTATGTCCGTTATGGTTAGACCGTTAAAGCCAGGACCAAGGACTTCTGCCTTGTTTCTTATAATCTTTAAAATCTCTTCTTGTCTAGATTTTTTAAGGACATCTCGACTTTCAGAGTTTGAATTTTTTGTATCGGACAAGCTTGGTATTCTATCGGACAAAGCTTGCATGAGGGTACTTCCCTTTTGGACACCTATTCTGGCTTGTTTAACATGTCCGATATACCTCGGCACAGTTATAACGGACTTACTTTCAGCCACGGGCTCTTCTTTAATAAAGTCAGAGAGGGTCTTGCCATCACCCCAAAATCCAGAACGCTGTTCGGATTCTAGAATTGACTGCTTGAGGGTAATAAACTCTTTCTTGAGAATACTGTGGTTCATCTCTGAGATCATATTGAGAGTAACTCCTATCTCTAAAAAGGACAGTATCTCATCAATCTTGACCGTTATACCTCGGGTCTCCTCATAAGTGTCTGATATAACATTTGTGCCTAAAATTCGAAGCTTAGTCTTGAGTGGTTCGTCCTTGTCCATGATGTCCGTAACCATATATAGAGCAGTGACAAGCTTGTTTAGCTTGTTGGAGAATTGGGTATAGGACTTCTTGGGAGGATAGAGCACAGGAAGATTAGAATCGTCCTTTAAGTGACTTTGAGAGTTTTGGTACTCCTTGAACATACGTCCATTATATATAGGACACCTAAAAAAGCAAATGCCCGCTCCCACACAAAACACGAGGAAAAGAACTTGCGAAGTATTATCCACAACAATACAGACAAAATAAACTTCGTTGATACTTCGCACACAAAAATTAAAAGAAAAATATTATTTTCTCTCAAATTTATGTTAAAATATCACTATGGCAAAAAATGTGAGCAAGAAAAAAATTGTTAAATCTGCTCGAGTCAATGAAGAAGACTTCTTAAAATTAAAAACTGAAACTAAACATGGAATACTAGCAGTAGTCTTTTTTGTTTTAGCTTTATTCTTAGTTATGTCTGCGTTTGATAAAGCTGGCATCGCCGGAGAATTTACTTACGAAAAACTTCACTACTTACTAGGTATGGGGTACATATTATTACCGGCACTGTTCTTACTACTAGGATCATCATTTATAAAATCAGTGACGCCTAACATAGGATTAACTCGCACCATAAGCTCGGTGATGTTCCTGCTTTCTGGTCTTGGAATTCTAGACATAGTGTCTAGTTCAACTTCCACAACCACAGCAGAAGGAGTTGCAGAAGTAGTCGAAACACACGCAGGAGGTATACTGGGGTACGTCGCGGCGACACCCTTGGTTACATTATTTGATTCTTCAGCAAGTATTGTTTTCTTAATAGCGGTTTTGATGATATCGATACTTATAATGTTCGATGCCAAACTAGAATTCCCGCAGTTCATACAAAATATCTGGTTCTCTGTATTTAAGAAAGAGGGAGAAGATGAAGTAGCAGAAGACGGTGAAGAAGACGAAGAGACAGAAGATGATGAAGAGACTGATGAAGCTGAAGAGTCAGCAAGTAGTAAAATCAAGAAAGCTCTGGGTGTTGGTAAAAAAGACGACTCCCCGAAAATCGCAGAACCTGAGCCTGAAGAAGAAATGCCTATCAAGAAAAGACGACACACCGCGTCTACATATGTACCCCCTTCCCTATCTCTCTTAGAAGAAGACAAAGGCAAACCAAACACAGGTGACATCAAGGCAAATTCAAACATCATAAAGCGCACACTTGCGAACTTCGGCATTGAAGTAGAAATGGATGAAGTCACTGTCGGCCCTACCATCACTAGATACGCACTCAAACCTGCAGAAGGCATCAAGCTATCAAGAATACTCGGACTACAGAATGACCTAGCACTCGCACTTGCCGCCCACCCTATCCGAATCGAGGCCCCTATCCCCGGCAAGTCTCTAGTGGGTATCGAAATACCGAACAAGTCTAAATCAATAGTCGGACTTGCAACAATGCTTGGTGATGATAAATTCCAGAATTCTCCGAAGCCTCTCACTATAGCACTCGGTCGTGCGATATCAGGTCGTGCAGTGTTCGGCAACTTGGCGAAAATGCCTCATGCCCTAGTCGCAGGAACAACTGGCTCCGGAAAGTCAGTAACCATTCACTCTATAGTAGTATCGCTCTTCTACCGCAACGGCCCTGATGATTTGAAATTCATCATGATCGACCCTAAGCGCGTGGAACTAACTCTTTACAACAAAGTCCCCCACCTGCTCACCCCGGTCATCACTGATGCCAAGAAAGCAATACTTGCACTGAAATGGGCGGCTAAGGAAATGGATAGACGCTATGACATACTTGAATCTGAGTCCGTGCGTGATATCGAGTCGTACCACAACAATGTACTAGGCAAGAACGAGAAACGAACGAAAGTAAACGCTCTAGGTGAAGAAGTCGAAATTGAGGCAGATAGAATGCCATATATTGTCATCATCATAGACGAATTGGCAGATATAATGACTGCCTACCCTCGAGAACTCGAAGCTGCTATCGTTCGCCTCGCACAGATGTCTCGAGCTGTGGGCATACACCTCATACTCTCAACCCAGCGCCCTGAAGTGAACGTCATCACAGGACTCATCAAGGCCAACATCCCTGCCCGTGTAGCGCTCAAGGTGTCATCCCAGATAGACTCTAGAACGATTCTGGATGCCGGTGGTGCAGAGAAGCTCCTAGGAGCTGGAGATATGCTCTACTCTTCGGGTGAAGCTCAGCCAGAGCGTCTCCAGAGTGCATTTATATCTGAGACTGAAGTCAAGAAAGTTGTAAAATATCTGTCAGACGCATACATGGACGAAATAACAGAAGAAATAAATCTAAGCCAAGGCAGTATCTCTCACGACAAGAGCATATTTGAAAGTACGCTCGACGATGAAGATAGTGAAGAAGACGACGAGATATATGAAGAAGCAAGACAAGTGGTTATCGAAGCAGGCAAAGCATCGACTTCATACCTACAAAGAAAACTAAAACTGGGTTACGCTCGCGCTGCACGACTAATAGACAAGCTCGAAGAACGCGGAGTCATCGGCCCAGGCGAAGGCGCCAAACCAAGAGAAGTATTGGAAAAAATTAACAGAGACGACACCGGTAGCAATATAATCTAAAAACATGGACAGAGATGCCAAGAAAACAATAAAGATGGTTTTACTAGGCACCTTGTTCTTGTTTATTGTTGTATATTCCGTAGCACGCTCTAAGGATCTGATCTTTGGAGTTGAGATAGAGAATGTAAACATAGTAGACGGCTCAAGGACTGACAAGAGCGTGCTTGAAGTCACCGGAAAGGCAAAAAACGCTTTAAAATTAACCCTAAATGGCAGAGAAATTTCGATAGATCAGCAAGGTAATTTCTTCGAGAGTGTGGGCTTGCTTTCGGGGTATAATATAATTACCATTAGAGCAGAAGATAAGTTCGGTAACGTAGATGAGGAAAATTATCAATTAATCTACTCCACAGAAACGGAGTAACCCAAAAAAACTATGAAAAAGAAAGAAGTGAAAGAACCAAAGACCACAGGAGATGAAACGCTTGAAAATACTTTAAAATCTATTCAAGCAAAATTCGGAGAAGGCGCAATAATAAAAATGGGCGACACTCCTAGAGTAGACTTGAATGTTATCCCTACTGGCTCCATCGGGCTAGATATGGCCCTCGGTGTCGGCGGTATCCCCCGCGGACGAATCATTGAGATCTTCGGACCGGAATCTTCTGGTAAGACTACACTTGCGAGTCACATAGTAGCTGAAGCACAGAAGCTCGGCGGAGTGTGCGCTTACATAGATGCGGAACACGCAATGGACCCAGAATACACCAAGAAACTCGGAGTAAACATAGCGAACTTGCTGGTATCTCAGCCTGACACAGGCGAACAAGCTCTCGAGATAGTTGAGAGTCTGGTAAGAACGGGTAAAATCGATGTTATAGTTATCGACTCTGTAGCAGCACTAACTCCTAAAGACGAAATCGAGGGCGACATGGGCGCGTACCACGTGGGTAAACAAGCTAGACTTATGTCTCAAGCCCTTCGCAAGCTCACTGCGATAGTATCTCGCTCAAAGACGGTTGTGATCTTCATCAACCAGATCCGCATGCAGATAGGTGTAATGTTCGGCAACCCTGAGACTACCCCGGGAGGTAAGGCATTGAAATTCTATACTTCTATCCGCTTGGACATCCGCAAGATTGCTCAAATAAAGAAAGGTGAAGACGTTGTCGGCTCTCGCACTCGCGTAAAGGTAGTAAAGAATAAAGTTGCCGCACCTTTCAAACAAACAGAATTCGACATCATCTACAACGAAGGCATATCTAAGGAAGGTGAAGTTATGGCTCTAGGTGAAAAATATAAAATCGTAGAGAAAACTGGTAACTCATATTTCTATAAACCAGCTGGTGAGAAGGAAGAGAAAGTTAAGCTCGGCGTAGGCTACGACAACACTCGTACATTTCTGAGAGAAAACAAGAAAATAGCTGACCAAATACTCAAGGAGATTCGTAAAAAGTTCGCAGAGGAAGTGTAATATAGTAAGGAATATTTTCCCAGCCCTCGTCTTAGGGGGTTATCTTTAATAGTTTTACAAAAAATAAGATTTAAGCTAGTATAAAATGATTAGCAATTATTACGGGCTGGATAACGATTTTTATAGTCGTTCCCTCCTTAAAAATCAGTCACATGTCACAACTTCAATACAATGAAATTCGCGAGAAGAAAATAATCATTCACGATGATGAGCCTGCGGAAGTAGTAGAGTCTCATGTCGCTCGCACCCAACAGCGCAAGCCTCAAAACCAGGTAAAGCTCAAAAGCTTGATCTCAGGCAAGACCATAGCCGCTACTTTCCACGTATCAGACACAGCAGAAGAAGCTGATATAGCTAAGCGTGAAGTCACATTCTTGTACAAGAACAAGGGTGAATTCTGGTTCTGCGACCCAAATGACAAGAGTAATAGATTCAAACTAGAGGAATCTCTAATGGGCAATACCGCGAAATTCCTTAAGGCCAACGGCAACGTCACTGCCCTAGTCTGGACCAATGACGATGATGAAGAGAAAATCATAAAGATTACTCTTCCTATCAAAATGAATTTCAAAGTTAAAGAGGCTCCCCCTGCAGTACGTGGCGACACTTCAAAAGGAGGCAACAAAGTCATAACTCTCGAAAATGATACTACGCTCAACGCTCCGATGTTCATCAACGAAGGCGATACTGTAAGCATCAACACCGAAACTGGAGAATATGTTGAAAGAGTAAATAAATAAAATGGAAAACGTTAAATTCAAACAAGATAAATACAGGAAAGCACGTGGTGGATATTCTAGATTTCTAGAAATTAGATGCGAGAAATGTGAGCATGTTATTGCTTTATACCAAAAAGATGGGCCAGGGCACCTTAAAAGGATGTATATCGATAGAATAGTTTCCCCTGCTGAATTTGAGGGTATGCAACACATGCCAATAAAAAAGGTCCCTGATCTAGCTTGTCCAAAATGTAAACAACTAATTGGTATTCCTTATATATATAAAAAGGAAGATCGTCCTGCTTTCAGACTTTTTGAGGGTTCTGTTTTAAAAAAAGTCACAAAAATAAAATAAAAATCAAAAGGGGCACCAACCTAAAGTCAGCACCCCTTCAGGCTTTGGGTTATAAACCCGTTGCCTTGATATATGAACGGTAGATACCAAGAGCAAGTGTTGCTGCTTGATTTTGAACGTTTGTTTCTCGCGTGTGAATCCGATCGTCGTAAAAGCCTGATCGAACTTTCTCTAGCTCTGCAAGAGCAGCCAGGTATCGTTCACCTGAAGGGTCTCGTCCGTCGCCCAAACGCAACTCTAGGGTCGAGACATCTTCTGGCTCAACATAAACAGCGAAGAGTCTTCCGGTAAATGCTTGCTCCATTAGAGGAACCAACTCTACCGGCCAATCAAGCACCGGAAATTTCTCGCCGAGAAAAGCGTCTTCGATCGGCTTACGTGGAGTCCCATAACGAACTCCATTGTAGAGGTTATTCACGAAGACAAGCTCACCTTTTTGTTTCATCTCGTCCATCTCTACATCAGTGACGGAAACCTTGTCAACTTCACCGTCTCGTAAAGCTCGCGTCATGAATGGAGAAATGTAGACAAAACGATCATCGAGCTTTTGGAGCTCTTTGATTAAAGTACTTTTGCCCACAGCCGAAACACCCAACAGCAAAAGGAACTTTGAGCGACTCCTTTCGAAGTTAAGCGTTCGCTGCATCTCCTGCACTGCGATAGAGACGGCACTTCGCCATTCTCTGCTCGTAGTATCATACGGATACAACAAACCACGAGACGAGTTGACTACAGCGCCCCTACCTGATGAATCTAGTAGTTGACGCAAATGCTCAGTAGTACCTCCTTGAGCACCATAACCTGCGAAAAACACAGGCATCTCATCCGGTAGAGCTTGACGAACATGATCGAGATCCGAGTCCGTCGTCGATGAGATTACGGGAACCATGTTGCCCGCCGTGTTCCAGCGATTCACCGTGAGATCAAGAAGATACTCCCACATACGCTTACCGTCTTGCAGAAGCACATCTTGAACAAGAGCTCCTTTCGGATTACTTGTTTTTACCGTCACGATTATCGCCTTTTCGGGCCACAACGCAAACGGCATCATGACATCGTCGCCAAGATAGGGATTCACTACAACACCATCGGCTTTTAGTTCGCCGAAAATATTGCGGATGTAAATCTCCATCGTGTTACCGATGTCCCCGATTTTCGCATCTACAAAAACCGGAATCTCGGGATGGTGTTCGTGAATATAGCTAATCGTACTCTTGAGAAGTTCATGGCCGTTCGGCCAAATATCGAAGAAGGCTTTCTGTGCCTTGTAGGCACATACATACGGAGCAGTCAGATCAACTACGATCTTCAGGAATTCCAGTATGGCTTCCTCCTCCAACATTTCTTCTCGAAGTTCCATGGGAATCTTCTTAATGTCGGGGTCCAAACCGCAACAGACGAGGCTGTTATTAGTAGCCAT
>CAZUID010000011.1:0-9744 GCA_964620985.1 uncultured Candidatus Saccharibacteria bacterium
TCAAACATGGGTGCTGCATTTTGGCACCTAGATCCGATGACCTCTGGCGAAAGAGGAATAGGCATGCATGGAAATAAAAATGGTACAATTAGTAGTACTAATGGATGCATAAGACTAAAAAATACTGACCTTCTAGCACTACAACCCTATATTAAAACTGGGATACCTGTATATATAGATTAATTTTATGTCAAAAAGAAACACAATACTATTTATAACAATTTTAATCCTAGTAATTGGGGCGGTTTGGGGTTTCATGTATTTGCGTAAAGACAAAGACACAACAGGGGAGACTACACCAACAAACTTTCTTGTAAAATTTAACCCTTTCAAGACAAAAACACCTACAACAACTCCAGGCGATGAAGGCAATACACCTAGAGATGACGACAACACCCCTGGCCAATCAGGCAATGACACAAATCTAAAAATGATTTCAAGTATGCCAGTAGCTGGTTTTGGACTGTTTTCAAAAGAAAGAATCACTGACGTAGTCTTTAAGCCAGCAGAAGGAATAGACACCGTCACTACTCCAGTTGCCGGTTCTATAGCCACAGAGTTTGCTCTCGCGGTGAGATACGTAGAGAAAGCAACAGGCAATATCTATCAATCATTTGTAGATAAAATCGATGAGCAGAAATTTTCCCAAACACTGGTGCCTAGAGTTCAAGAAGCATTATTAGGCAAAGATACTGAGTCAGTAGTTATGAGATCTACAAAATACGACGACGTAACGATACTGTCTTTCGCTGGCAATGTCCCAAAAGAAAACATGAGTGATTCTACAACAGGGAATAAAGAAATAACCGGAGCATTCCTCTCTGACAACATTACAGACATGAGTATGTCTCCTGATAAATCACAAATATTCTTCTTATTGAATGTTGGTGAAAATGCGATAGGTTCGACTTCAGGGGTACTCGGAGACAAGAAAATCCAGGTTTTCGACAGTCCATTCACTGAGTGGCTTTCCCAGTGGCCCAACAAAGACCTTATTACACTTACTACCAAGCCTTCAGCCAACGTTTTAGGCTATATGTACGCAATAAACCCAACCAGGAAAGATTTCAACAGAGTTATGGGGGATATCAATGGTCTGACAACTTTAACTAGCCCTACAGGCAAATTGGTCCTCTGGACAGACAGCAGTCTATCTCTTGAGATCTTCAACACTGAAACTAAAACATCAAGCACTCTAGGTATAAAAACTCTTCCAGAGAAATGTGTCTGGGGCGGTGCTAGTGACTTTATATATTGTTCTGTGCCTAAATACATAGAGGGCGCATCTTATCCAGACGCATGGTACATGGGCAAAGTTTCTTTCTCAGATGAAATATGGAAAATTGACGTAGCTACACAGACAGGCTCAATGATTTCCGACATGGCTTCCGCACAGGGAATAGAGGATATGGATAATATCAAACTCGCACTAGATCAAGACGAGAACTATCTTTTCTTCATAAACAAAAAAGACTCCCATCTCTGGGAGCTCAAACTCAAGTAGTTATATTAGATTTGTCCGACGTATTTTATCACTACTCTACGAGTAGGGCCTTCACCCATTGATTCAGTCTTGAGATCTGTAGCATCAGAGAGAAACTCGTGGATAACCCGACGCTCAAAAGCGGACATTGGATCGATTTCTATATTTGATTTGAAATATCTTGCACGTTCAGCCATCATGTGAGCAGTAGCTTTGACACTATCTACTTTCTTTTTCTGAAAATCATTTATATCTATGAGCATGCGAAATTCTTCTCGCTCTTGTGTTCGATCAGAAGAATTCTTTCCTTCAATTATTTTTCTAACAACATGATTGAGGGCAGAGAGAGCTTCGCCTCCACGTCCACAGAATAGGTTGGGGTTATCGACTTCAACAGAAAACCAGGTGGTTTTTCCATCATCTTCGTTTACAGAAATACCACTAACAGCAACCGAGGTTTTCTCGATGAGTTCTTTTATTAAATTGCTTATTTCTGCTTTATTCATAAGGGTTTTAGGCTACTTGGCAAGAACCATGGACTTCTTTTTGTGGTTTGCGTAAATTTGTTGCCCTACAGCAAAGATATTACTCGTAATCCAATATAATGCAACTGCTCCTGAAATACCGTAAGAAATAAAGGCGACCACCACAGGGAAGAAATATTTCATCTGAACATGCATGCTCTTAGCAAAGCTCTCCTGGAAAGAACCTGTCTCGGATCCAGAAATATTAGGCTTTGGCATAAAATGAGCCTGGAGATACTGCGACACACCAGCAAGAACTGCTAGGATTAGGCTTTTCCCAGCTAGATTTATCATGCCCAGGAATTCCATATTTAAATTTGTTGGATTTTTAATAAAAGAATACAAAATACCGTTTTCAAAGTTTATGCCTTTATAGAAAACATAGTACAAAGCGAAAATTATAGGAATCTGAATTAAAATCAAAAGACAACCTGAAAAGGGATTGGTTTTATGCTTTTTATATAATTCGAAGGTTAAGCGAGCCTGTTCTTCTTTGCTTGCGCCACTATTTTTTATTTTATTAAGCTCAGGGGTGAGTAGGTTCATCTTCGCCTGGCTTTCTATGGAGCGCTGAGAAAGAGGGAACAGGGCAACTTTAACCAAAATAGTAAGTAAAATAACGGCAATACCAACATCTCCGCCTGGCACCACTGAGACCAGGAAGGCCAGGGCATTTAACAAAGGTTCATATAAAAGAGTATCCCAAATATAGTGCAACATTATTCCATTCTATATGAAAACACTCTAAAACGCTAGAATTTTAGATCTTTAAGGAACAGGATCAATGTGATTTTCCTGCCAAGGATGACAGCGGATAATCCTCAAAACACCCAGCCGAACGCCCTTGATTGCCCCATAACGGCTAATCGCTTCCTTTGTATACTGTGAGCACGTAGGGTAAAAAACACAGCTTCTTTTGGTTAATGGAGACACATATCGCTGATATAAATCAATTAATTTTACTAGCAATGTGCTTAATTTCATCTTCAATATCCAAAATATCTTCATTTGGCTTCTTAAACATCAAAACCCCCTCTATGCCAATGGGAAATAGGGGCAAGTGTTGCTCTAGAGCTTTATAACCCAGCCTCCTAAGCTTATTCCTAGAAACAGCCAATTTAGACACACTTTTAGGCACCACTACGGATATCTGCCTGGTGCGAGAGAGTTTATTTAATACAAATTTAAAGCTAAAAAAGGGCGAATTTATGAATTTTCCCTCTTTGAACACCCTTTCTACCTTATTTTTATTAGCCCGATTCTTTTTAGGTAGCATTTTAAAGCCAAAAGGCCTAAATAAAGGCTATACAGACAGCTTCGCTCGTCCCTTTCTTTGTCTTCTTAAAAGGACCTTTCGGCCTGTCTTACTCTTAGATCTAACCAAAAATCCATGAGCTTTGCTTCTTTTCCTCTTTTTAGGATTGTATGTTTGCGACATATCAAGGAGTATACCCGCCCAAGCCCAAAAAGTCAAAAAATGAGGTGGAGGATGTCGATTATCAACAGCTTATCAACATAGTTAATAAGTTTTTACAAGTTCTCTTTAGTGGACAAGATAGTATAATGTAGGTCGATGGATACAAAACAACTTTGGAAAAATTGCCTACTCGAGATAGAAGCAGGGGTTTCAAAGGCTAATTTTAGCACTTGGTTCAAAAACACCTGTATTTTAAAGGAAGAAACTGGCATCATCTATGTAGGTGTGCCGAATGAATTCGTTAGAGATTGGCTAAAAAACAAGTACCACAAGCTAATAACTAAAACGATAGCTAACGCATATGAAAACATGCGTGCAGTGGAATACACTATAACTAAGATGGATTTGGGTGTTAAGCCTGAGACACAGAAGATAGTAGCCCCAACTACGGGGGAGGAGTTACCACTTAAAGATCTATATATAAACCCTGAGGATAACCTAAACTCTAGGTATCAATTTAATTCTTTTATCGTTGGAGGTTTTAATGAATTAGCATATGCTGCTTCTCAAGCCATCGTAGAGCACCCTGGGACTAAGTACAACCCGTTCTTTATCTACGGGGGCACAGGTTTGGGTAAGACACACCTTATACAAGCCGTGGGTAATGCGATAAAGGATAAACATATAAATAAAAAGGTGCACTATATGACCTTAGAGAAGTTCGCAACTGACTTTATAAACTCTCTACAGAACAACAAAGCAAATTCTTTTAAAGAAAAGTACCGAAAATATGATCTTCTAATAATAGACGACATCCAATTCATAGGGAAAATGGAAAAAATCCAAGAGGAACTCTTTCACACTTTCAACACTTTCCATGAAAACAATAAGCAAATAATATTTTCTTCTGATAAACACCCCAACTTTATACCAGAACTAGCCGATCGTCTTAAGTCTAGATTTGCTGCGGGTATGAT
The DNA here is from genome assembly GCA_964620985.1 of uncultured Candidatus Saccharibacteria bacterium. Classification (GTDB taxonomy): domain Bacteria; phylum Patescibacteriota; class Minisyncoccia; order Phycocordibacterales; family UBA9973; genus UBA9973. The sequence continues at coordinate 4,402 of CAZUID010000011.1, forward strand.
TGTTGATATCTCTGAGCCAGAATACGAATCTCGTCTAGCGATATTGAAAATGAAGTTAAACGAATTGGAAATAGATCTAAGCCAGGAAGTTATGGAGTATATAGCTTCTTCAATCCAAGGTAATATCCGTGAATTAGAGGGGAGTCTAAACACCATAATCTGCCAATATCGCCTTAAAAATAAGCCTCTTTCTATACCTGAAGTAAAAAACCTACTAAAAAACAACATCAGACCTAAGAAGAATGTGGCTATAAAGGATGTAGTAAAGATAATAAGTGATTACTATAACCTAGAAGAATCCTCTATCTACGAAAAAACTCGAAGAAAGGAAATCGTAAAGGCTAGACAGGTGGTTATGTATTTATTAAGAGAAGACTTCAATGTTTCTTATCCATTAATAGGACAGAAGCTTGGCGGTAAGGACCACACAACTGTAATCCATTCTTATTTGAAAATAAAATCTGATTTAAAAAACAATCCTCAACTCTTACAAGAAATAGATCAGATAAGAATTATGTTTAAATAGCTGTGGGTAAGTAGGGGAATACACTGGTGATAACTTATTAATAAAAACACTGAAATTAAACACATACACAGTTGAGTAAAAAATATCAGAATTTATTAGACAAATAAAAAATATAAAAAAATTAAAATACCCTTACAGAATAAGATTAGAAAAAGTTATACACATATCCACACAGCTAATAGTATTAATAATTTAAATATATAAAGATATAAACATATGAAACTAGAGTGTAGTGTTGAAAAAATAAAAGAAGCTATCTATAAAGCAGAAAGAATAACTGGGAAAAATTTAACACTCCCAGTACTTAACTCCATTTTACTTATAGCATCTAGTAAATCGCTTAAAATTCGCGCTACAAACCTTAGTTTGGGTATTGAGGTAGAGGTACCAGCTAAAGTCGAAAAAGAAGGCGTAGCGGCTGTCTCAGGCTCTGTATTGTCAGGTATATTCTCTAATGTCTTTAAAAATGAAAGTATATTGATCGAGGGTGATGAGGGAAATATTTTAATCAAAACAAAGAAGAATAAAATAAAATTAAAAGGTCAATCAAGTGAAGACTTCCCAACCATCCCTATGGTTGAGGGTACTAGTTTTGAAATAGAAGCCAAGAAGTTAATGGATGGTATAAAGTCTGTTTACTACAGTTCTTCAGTTTCAGATATAAAACCAGAGATATCTAGTGTTTATATGTACTCTGAAGGCGATAATCTTGTTTTTGTTTCCACTGATTCATTTAGACTAGCTGAAAAGAAGGTAAAGATTAAAAGAATGGAAGAAGTTATGGGGGTTTTAATACCTTTCAAGAATATACCTGAGATATTGAGAGTTTTTGGAGAATATAACGATGATATAAAGGTTTGCTTTAATAAGAATCAGATATCTTTCTCTTCAGACAGCGTTTATTTAACTTCTAGGGTTATTGATGGATTATTTCCTGATTACCGTCAGATTATTCCTAAAGAATTTAATACGGAAGTCGTTGTGCTTAAGCAGGATCTTCTAAATGCTTTAAAGTTATCAAACATTTTCTCAGATAAATTTAATCAGGTTAACTTCTCTATCAAACCAAAAGAAAAAGTATTTGAACTTTCTTCTCAGAATAATGATGTTGGAGAAAATAAAACTCAACTAGATGCAACTCTAAAAGGGGAAGACATTGAGCTAAGCTTTAGTCATAAGTATTTCATGGATTGTTTCCAGTCTATCAACACCGACAGTGTCTCTATAAGGCTCAATCAAGCTTCTAAGCCTATGGTTGTCTCTCCTGTGTCTGATAATTCATTTACTTATCTGATAATGCCAATGAATCGATGATAGAGATTAAAGATCTTCTAAGTAGGTTTGGAAATCTACTAGCCTCAGAAGAGCTCAAGGGTGAGTCGGTTAGGCGTGCTATAACTGAAGTCATAGGTCTTCCGCTAGAACCCAAGGATGTGAAGGTAAAAAATGGAACTATTTTCTTAGACGCCAAACCAATTTATAAGAATGAGATTCTTATAAAGAAAGAAAAAATATTTTTAAAGATACGAGAATACTTAGGCGAGAGAACCCCGCACGATATTAGATAGAGCTATTTTTCTATTTTAAAGGTGGTAGAAGCTTCGCCTTTGTTGTAAGCAGTATCGTAGTAGATTATCTTCAATTCGTTTTCTGTTTTTATATCAGAAATATCTACGGGGATAAAAGAGAAATTAAATGGTGCTTGTGAAGTTGTGATATAAGCACCATTTATAAATATATCCATTTTTTGTAAAGGGAAGTGGCTCTTGCTGTCTATTTTAAGATATATGCGTTGGTTCTCTTTATACTTTTTAAACTCACTAGGTTCAATAATTGATACCTTGGGCTGGAAAGACTCGTTGTTGTGGATGTCATCTTCTTCATTTGGTTTATCGCTTAATGTTACTCTCGGATACTTGCTACTATTTTGTGCCCACCAGTTTTGTATCGGTACTTCCCAGTGTTTAAACTGCGCATCATCCTCAGGATCTCTTGGAGGTGCTCCCAAGATATCATTTCTATCAACCCAGTAAAGAATACTATGAACGTTAGTTATTACTTTTTCCTGCATTGTTTCTCTTGGAGTACTTTCGTTTGCAAGTTTTCCTGATATTTTATCAATGAAGAAACTCTCGTTTCCCATCCAGGAACCACGTAATACTGGTTTTAATTTTTGTGGATCTGTTTCAGTAAAAGGCTTTTCAAATTTTTCATTCGGCATAACTTTCAGAGCTTCAACCATAAATTTATTCCAAATAGGTCCTGCTAAAGCACTACCACCCTTTCTCATAGGGGTGTTGTCGTTATTTCCAGCCCAAACTCCTACTACTACTGATGGTGTGTATCCCACAGTCCAAGCGTCGCGGTTGCTGTTGGTGGTACCAGTTTTAACTGCTACGTCGTTGCTTCCAATTTTAAGTAACGAGTTGGCACCGAAAGTCGGGGTTCTAGCTACGTTATCCGAAAGAATATCTGAAATGGTTAATGCTGAATTTTTAGGCAACACTTCTCTTGCTTTATCTTTAAATTCTTCTAATACATTTCCATTTTTATCTTCTACTCTAAGTATTCCTGTGTAAGGATTTCTTACGCCACTGTTGGCGAATACTCCGTAGGCTGAAGTCATATCAAGTAAAGATACTTCTCCACCTCCAATAACTAGAGTTAGACCGTACCTACCGATATCAGTTAGGGTACTTATACCCATTTCTTCAGCAGTCCTTAGAGCGTCCTTTAGACCAACTAGGTAGAAAAGCTTAACAGCGGGTACGTTTATTGATTCTGCTAGAGCGCTACGTAGGCTCATCGGTCCGCGGTTCATGTTGTCATAGTTGTCAGGTTTGTAGCAGGTGCTCTGGCTACGCCCAGGAAGAGCCTTGCCGTATACGTCACAGGTTGTTGAAAATTCTGTTGGTAGGTCAAACAGTACTGTTTCTGGGGTAAAGCCCTTACTGAAAGCCGTTGCGTAGATGAAAGGCTTGAATGAAGATCCAGGCTGTCTTGTCGCGGTGGCGATGTTGTAGTTGCCGTCTATTTCTTTGTCGAAATAGTCTCGAGAACCCACCATTGTTAGTATTTGGCCAGTCTTGGGATCTATCGCAACGAGTCCTGCGTTTTCTCCGTTCCAATCCTTTTCATTTTTAAGAGCACCATCTTTGGTTATTTGCTCGCCTTTTTCTTGAAGAGTGTAATCCAGAGTAGTTATAACTTTAAGACCTCCATTTTCTACTAGCTCACTTCCGTATTTTTGCTCTAAATAATCTCTTATGAAAAATACAAAATGAGGCGCCTTGATACCACCAACTTGCTGAGATACAAATTCCACTTTCTCGGCTTTTGCGGACGCATACTCTTCTTCAGTTATGAAACCAAGTTGTTTCATTCTGGAGAGGACTAAATTTTTTCTATCTTCTAATTTGGCGACATTTTTCCCGTAAGGCGAAAGCATGGTAGGGGACTGAGGCACCGCTGCTAGGTATGCAGATTCCGCTAGAGTTAGGTCGTAAGATTTTTTGTTGAAATAACTTTTCGAAGCTTCTTCTATGCCATAAATAGCGCCACCATAAGGAGCTTCGTTTAGATAGTATTCCAAGATTTTATCTTTCGGCATTGAGCGATCAACCTTTATCGCCAAAACCCATTCTTTGATTTTGCGAGTGTACGTCCTCTTCTGGGTCAGTAATGTGTTTTTGACTAACTGCTGGGTTATAGTAGAACCTCCTTGGGTACTGCTGGTGGAAGTTAGGTTGGCTAGGACTGCTCTTATAATGGAGCTAAATTTTATACCTCCATGATTGTAAAATTCTGCATCTTCTATCGCCACGGTAGCGTTTTTGATATTTGCCCCCATATCTTCGAAAGCAACATTGGTTCTTTTCACATCTTGGTGGATATCAAAGAGTAGAATTTCCCCAGTTCTGTCATATATCTTGGTAGAGTTTATAACTTTTCTATCAGCAAGGGAGCTAAAGTCGGGAATTTTAAGCGAAGAAAACCACAACATTCCTAAACTGGCCAGAAAAATAAAACCACCTAGCCCAAGGAAGGCTATGTTTTTCCAGAAATGCCTATTATGGCGTGCGTGTTTCAGGTGTTTTAATATTCTTCTCATTAAGATGATTATAGCAGAAAATATGTTATTATTGGAGTTATGAAAGTGGTAACTGATGAAAAAAAGATAGATGAATTATTAAGTCGTGGAATTGAGAATATTTTCCCAAGTCGCGAATTTTTAAAATCTAAAATGATGAAAGGTGAGAGGTTAACACTGTATTTGGGTATTGACCCAACTGGGCCAACGCTTCACCTGGGACATGTTATACCCCTACTTAGACTTAGTAAGTTTCAAAAGCTCGGACACAGAGTGATTCTTTTGATGGGAGATTTTACGGCAATGGTTGGTGATCCAACAGACAAGATGGCTACTCGCAAAAAGCTTTCTCACAAGGAGGTTGTGCAAAATCTTAAGGAATACAAAAAACAAGCTTCTAAAATCATATCTTTTTCTGGTGCAAATAAAGCTGAATTTAAATTCAATTCTAAGTGGCTCGCTAAGAAAAAATTTAACGATATTCTTGAATTCACATCTCTAATGACAGTTGAGCAAATGCTCAAGAGAGATATGTTCGCGCGACGGATAGAAGAAAATAAACCAATTTATATCCATGAGTTTTTGTATCCATTAATGCAGGGTATAGATTCTGTAGAGATGGACGTGGATGGTGAAATCGGGGGCAACGATCAGACCTTCAATATGCTTGTTGGCCGAGATTTGGTTAAGTCCATAAATAACAAAGAAAAGTTCGTCATAGCGACCA
>CAZUID010000011.1:9844-13415 GCA_964620985.1 uncultured Candidatus Saccharibacteria bacterium
GGCCGAGATTTGGTTAAGTCCATAAATAACAAAGAAAAGTTCGTCATAGCGACCAAGCTTCTAACAGACTCCTCGGGTCAGAAAATGGGTAAAACAGAGAACAACATGGTTGCTCTCAATCAAGATGCGAAAGAAATGTTCGGTAAGGTCATGAGCTGGAGTGATGGCCTGATTATCCCTGGTTTTGAGATAATAACAGACGTTTCTATGGAGGAAATAGGTGCGATGCGGGATTCTATGAATTCTGGCGTTAACCCACGGGATCTTAAGTTGAGGTTGGCACACGAAATAACAAAAATATTTTACGGTGAGAAAGAAGCAGAAAAAGCCAAGACTGACTTTAATGATAAATTTCAAAAGAAAGAAATCCCCGACGAGGTGGAGGAGGTAGCGGGGAGTGGGGTTATAAGTCCTATTTTGCTTAGTGCTGGACTGGTTAGTTCTAAAGGCGAAGCCTTTCGCTTGCTAAAAGCGGGCGCTGTAACTGACCTAACTGATAATAAGAAAATGACAGAGAGCGATGAGGTTGTTAAGGGGCATGTTTACAAAGTTGGTAAGCATCGTTTCATAAAAATAAAATAAAGCTCTAGAAAACAAAAATACCCCGAGTGGGGTATTTTTGTTTTTAATGATAGTTATCTTCTGGGTCTTCGTCGAGCCCATCAAAGTCGTCAGGCATATCTAATGGCGGTTCAAGAATATCGTCGCCCTCTTCGACTTTAAAAGTTTGCTCTTCTATTCCACTTTCATCATCGTAATCCATACTAAATTTTTACTCTAAATTTTTATAAACGACCAATCAACAAACACTCAAAATATTTTAATAAATTATTTTCTTTAGTTTTATCAAAAACATTCTTTTTTAGCAAGAATTAATGCACAAAAATGTGGATAACTAACCGACTTAGCTTTTCTTAACCAACCGCTTGATGTTTTTCGTTTCCGCAAAACCAGCCAAAGCGACAGCTATAGCGTCTAGTTCATCATCGGAATTCTTGGAATCTTCTATCTTTACAAGCATTTTTACCATTTTTAGTATTTGTTTTTTGTCAGCACGACCGTAGCCAGTGATAGACATCTTGATTTGTAGTGGAGATAACTCAAAAATCTGCAAATCCGCACTTACTGCTTCATAAAGCACAACCCCACGTGCTTCAGCTACTCGCATGACTGTTTTTTGGTTGTTTGTTAAGAATAATGTTTCAATTGCGAGAATTTCGGGTTTGTATTTTTTTATTTTTTCTTTTATCTCAGTGCCGATTAATTTTAACCTTTCCTCGAAAGGCATACCTGAAGGAGTTTTAAAACATTCTGAAAAGACCACGTGCTCTTTCGGGTCGGTGGCGTTTTTCTCAAGGATGGCTACACCCAATCTCTCGAAACCCGGGTCAATGCCTAAAATTCTCATAAATAAATATTTTATTCCGCGTTAGTAAATACTTCTTGTACGTCGTCGTTTTCCTCAAGTTCTTCTACTAGCTTATCTAGCAACCCCAAGTCTTCATCCGATAGGGTAATGTGAGAAGTTGGCAACCACACCAAGCCCTCAGGAGATATTTCTTTCTTGAATCCCCAAACCACAGAGCCGATGCTTCCCAGGGCAGTGCCGTTAACGGAAAGTATATGTTTGATTTCTTGGGCGGTTCGATTTTTGTTATTCGTTAAAGTTTCAATAATTATTCCCACTCCGCCTGGGCCGTATGCTTCGTAGGCGATAGATTCCATCTGCACTCCGGGCTCACTAGCTTTTTTTATCGCGCGTTCGATATTGTCCGCTGGCATGTTTACCTTACGGGCTTTTTCTACCGCAGCTCGTAATCCTGGCGAGTCTTTACCTCCAGAAAGCCTAGCTTCCACCGCTATAAAGCGTACAAGCTTGGAGAAAATCTTACTTTTCTTGGCATCAGTAATTGCCTTTTTGTGTTTTATTTGTGCCCACTTATTGTGTCCTGCCATATGTGTATCAGTTTATTTCTCTTGTTCGACAAAGTCAAAACCTAAATGCTCGTAGGCTTTCTTAGTTGCGACGCGTCCACGAGCGGTGCGTTCTAGAAGACCCAACTGTATGAGATATGGCTCCATTACTTCTTCAACAGTAGCTTCTTCTTCAGCAAGCGCGGCGCTTATGGTCTTGAGTCCGATAGGTCCGCCGTTGAACTTCTCTATCAAAATCTCTAAGAACCTTCTATCGAGAGCATTAAGTCCTATTTCATCTATTGCTAGCATGTCTAATGCGCCTTTAACAGTTTGTTTATCTAAATTTTTCTTATGCACTTGAGCATAATCACGACAACGTTTGAGGAAATAGTTCGCGGTTCGTGGTGTGCATCTACTGCGTCTAGCTATTTCATGCAAGGCTTCTTCGTCTAGTTCTGTTTTAAGTAGGGAGCTAGATCTTTTCACAATCTGTGCGATTTCTTCATCAGAATAAAATTCCATTCGAAATACTCCGCCAGAAAAACGAGAGCGAAGAGGGGAGGATACTAGGGCAACACGGGTAGTTGCAGCGATAAGGGTAAAAGGAGGTAGATCAAGCTGTATTGTTCTTGCAGATGGGCCTTTACCTATAATGATATCAAGTACACCCGACTCCATCGCAGGGTAAAGTATTTCCTCAACCATTTTGTTAAGTCTGTGGATTTCGTCTATGAAAAGGATGTCTCCAGGGGATAGGTTGGTAAGTACAGAAGCGAGATCACCAACTTTCTCGATAGCTGGCCCTGAGGTGACTTTCATTTGTCGGCCTGTCTCTTTAGCTATCAAGTGAGCCAAAGTGGTCTTGCCGAGGCCTGGAGGGCCGTAGAATAGTATGTGTTCTGGTATGTGCCCACGTTCTTCGGCCGCTCGGAGGAGGATTTTTACGTTGTCTTTTATATGTTTTTGGCCAACGTACTCTTCCCACGCTGTTGGGCGTAGGGTTTGGTCTAAAACGGAGTCTTCAATTTTCTCATTATTGTTACTTGACATTGGTTTAGTAATATGCTATACTACCGAAGTAATAAGTTTATCAACAGGGTATCAACACCTCTATGCACATTATAGCATCTAGGCGATACTCTATAATAGTATAATTGTAAGCAAGAGAAGGCATTAATCTCTAAGCAATCAGCCACAGGTTATACAAATTTGCGTAGGACGTTTTGGCACTTTAATTAGCTCGCTGGAACTATCCTTCAAGAATTTGTTACTTTCGGAGTTTATCTTTGAAAGGATTGTTTAGAGATTAATGCTTTTTTTATTCCTCTTTTAGATCTACTACACCCGCGACTTCTTCAATAGAAGTAATACCACTTAGAATTTTCACAACCCCATCTTCGCGCATAGTTAGAATGCCTTGCTTTCGCGCAACTTTTTTTATTTCTCGTTCACTTGGATTTTCGTTCATTACTTTTTCGATAGCTTCGTCTGTTTTGATCGCTTCAAATATTCCAATTCGTCCAGTGTAGCCAGTCATGTTGCATTTCTCACACCCAACTGCTGAAAATACTTTTTCGATATCAGTATTTTTTACGCCAAATTTTTCCAATTCTTTTCCGTCCTCCTTCATTTGATCTATGATTGTTTTAAATAA
>CAZUID010000012.1:0-12906 GCA_964620985.1 uncultured Candidatus Saccharibacteria bacterium
TTGAATTTCATCCACATCTTCTTGAATCTCGTCGACGTCTTTCTGAATTTCTTCGATGTCTTCCGAGACTTCTTCAAGTTCGGCACTGTGCCTATTCACGGTCATCTGAATAAATATAGATAGATATATTGCTTCTAAGGACACTAGAGTGGTAAGTATCAACAGAATATCATTAGAAGATATTCCGAAGAATCGCAAAGAGAAAATACCTATGAAAAACACGGTATGAATAAAGATAGATTGGGTTGAGCCAATCCATTTTGTCATCTTTTCAGGTAGAGATTCAAAGTTTTTCTTCATATTGGTGATATATGCAATATATGATATAATATTACGTATGGAAACACAACAAAACTTAGTGAATAGCGAGTCAAAATTAAACGTAGGTTTCTTCTTTTTATCCCTAGGAGTGCTGATTTCTCTTATAACTTCTGTAGTTTCTTTTCTTAATTTAGTTTTTGGCACGTTGGAAAAGCGTTTCCCTGATGTTTTAAATTCAACTTATCAATACGGTTACTCTACTTATGAATACGAGGGTATTCGTATGGCGCTAGCAACTCTGATAATTTTCTTCCCTGTGTTTTTGCTAGTTTCTTATTTCTGGAAGAAATTTACCTTGGGTATGATTGGTAGATATGATGAGGTGGTGAAGAAATGGCTCGTGTACATAATACTGTTTCTTTCTTCCGTTGTAGTTATCATAGACTTGGTAACACTTGTTAGATACTTTATTTCAGGAGAGATAACATCTAGATTTATATACAAAGTTCTTACTGTGTTAGTAACGTCTGTGTTGGTTGGTTCATATTATCTTCTAATATTGCGTGATGGACATGATGCTAAATCCAAGAAAGGCATAATAATTGGCGTAGTTAGTATTATCTTAGTTATATCTGCGATAAGTTACAGCTTTGCTATTATGGGCAGTCCTGCTAAGCAGAGACTTCTAAGACTAGATGATCGCCGTGTCGGTGATTTGCAGAATATTCAATACCAAATAATTAACTTCTGGCAACAAAAAGAAAAATTACCTGTAGAGCTCAAGGAGCTTCAGAATCCTCTTAGTGGCTTTTCTTTACCTATGCCTCCAGAGTTTGAGAAAGGTGAGCAATACGAATACAAGAATTTAGGAGATATGAAATTCGAACTTTGTGCGACCTTTGCGCTACCTATTCCTAAAGGTTGGAGAGAGTACGGAGGTGGAGGTATCAGCCCGATGCCTTATATGAATGTGGCTTATGACAAAGCAAGCGTAGCGCCTTACCCAGGAGGTATCAATGAATCTTGGGAACATCAAGCGGGCCGAACTTGTTTCGAGAGAACTATAGACAAGGATATTTACCCTCCTTTTAAGAAACAGTAAGCATTGCAGACTAAATGGCAGAATATAATCATCTAAAAATAGAAAGTAAGTGGCAGAAGGCGTGGGAGCAGAAGAAAATTTACCATGCTTCTAACTCTAGCAAAAAACCAAAATTCTATAGTCTCATAGAGTTCCCTTATCCTTCAGGTGATGGTTTGCACGTGGGACACCCTAGACCATATATAGGTATGGACGTAATCTCACGCAAGCGCAGGATGCAAGGTTTTAACGTGCTCTATCCGATAGGTTGGGATGCTTTTGGGCTACCCACAGAGAACTATGCTATCAAGACAGGCAAAGATCCAAGAGTGGTTACAAAGAAAAACAGTGACAACTTTCGTCGACAAATAAAGTCTATAGGGATTTCTTTTGATTGGTCTCGTGAAATAAACACTACTGATCCGAAGTACTACAAATGGACTCAGTGGATATTCTTACAATTTCTCAAAAAAGGTCTAGCTTACAAAGCTCGCATCGCGATAAACTGGTGTCCTAAAGACAAAATTGGTCTTGCTAATGAAGAGGTGGTAAATGGCTGCTGCGAGAGATGCGGTACTACTGTAGAGAAACGCGAGAAAGAGCAATGGATGCTTGCTATCACAAAGTACGCTGATAGATTGGATAAAGATTTAGATGATGTAGATTATTTGCCACAGATAAAGCTTGCACAGCGCAACTGGATAGGGCGAAGCGAAGGAGTAGAGATTGATTTTGAAATAGTTGGAAGTAATAAAAAAATAAAAGTTTTTACCACACGGCCGGACACAATTTTCGGCGCTACTTTTCTAGCTGTTGCACCTGAGTTAGCCAAGAATCTATCTGGTAAAGATTTTGGCATCAGTACTGATACTGAAAAAGAAAATAAAGATAAAGAAGGGAAAGATATGGGAATGAAGGTGAAAAATCCTGCTACTGGAGGAGAGATTCCGGTTTGGGTAGTGAATTACGTATCTGCGGACTATGGTACTGGAGCTATCATGGGTGTGCCTGCAGACGATGAGAGAGATGGCGAGTTTGCGAGAAAGTACAATCTACCCATTGTTGAAAATTATAAAAAAGCAGGTTTCGAAGATTTCGGGAATAAAGTTACCAAGTTCAAACTTCGTGATTGGGTTTTCTCACGTCAGCGTTACTGGGGTGAGCCTATACCTGTTATTCATTGTGAGAAATGTGGGCAAGTTCCTGTGCCAGAAAAAGACCTACCAGTGGAATTACCAAAAGTAAAAAATTACCAGCCGACTGATAGCGGGGAATCACCTCTAGCAAATATTTCTAAATGGGTAAATGTTAAATGCCCAACTTGTAAAGGAGATGCTAAAAGGGAGACTGACACAATGCCAAACTGGGCGGGGAGTTCTTGGTATTATTTAAGATATGCAGATACCAAAAACAAAAAGGCTTTTGCTGATAAGTCCGCTTTGAAGTATTGGACTCCAGTGGACTGGTATAACGGGGGATATGAGCATACAACTCTACACTTACTATATTCTCGTTTCTGGCATAAATTCTTGTTCGATCTGGGTCTTGTACCAACGAAAGAGCCATACATGAAGCGTACTTCTCATGGCATGATTCTAGGTGAGGGTGGGGTGAAGATGTCGAAGTCCTTAGGTAATGTTATCAACCCAGATGATATTGTGAAGACTTATGGTGCAGATACTTTACGCCTCTATGAGATGTTTATGGGACCATTTGATCAGATGATTGCTTGGAGCGATGAGGCGATAATCGGTCCGAGGAGATTCCTTGAGAAAGTATGGAAGATAAGTGAGAGAGTTTCTAAAAATTCAGATGAATCTATCTCCAAACTTCTAAACAAGACGATTCAGAAAGTTGGGGATGATATTGACACCATGCGTTTTAACACTGCTATTTCAGCGTTGATGATTTTAGCTACTGAAATGCAAAAAGCCAAATCTGTTTCAGTTAAAGATTTCAAGATTTTCCTTCAACTTCTTGCACCCTTTGCTCCGCACATAGCGGATGAGTTGTGGGCTAAATCAGGCGAGAAGAAATCTATCCAGCTCTCAATCTGGCCTAAATTTGACGAAAGCTTGACTCAAGACGAAGAAGTTAAAATCATAGTTCAGGTTAACGGTAAGGTCCGCGCTGAGGTGATGATACCCGCGTCTTTATCTGAAGAAGAGGTTAAAAATGTGGTTTTGAAGGATGAGGTAGTGATAAAATACGTTGCAGGGAATACAATCAAAAAGACGATATATGTCAAAAATAGGTTATTTAATATAGTAGTTTAAATATTTGTTTGTATATTAATAGGGGCTTGTAGTATAATATTAACCATTATGATATCAAAAGTTTTAGATCGAATTTCATTCGTTGCTATTTTTTTAGTAATAGTTTTACTGCCAGTATTTTTCTTACCATTTCTTAAGATTCCAGTAGAGACCTCTAAGGGACTGCTGTTAGTCTTAGGTGTTGCAGTTTCTGTTATCTTCTGGGCTGCAGCAAGGTTTTTCGATGGCAAGGTGCTGATTCCTCGATCTATGGTTTTGCTTGGTGCTGCAAGCGTTTCGTTATCTTTTCTACTTTCTGCACTTTTCTCTCCTGCGATGTCGTCGTCCCTCTTCGGTGTAATGTTCGATGTCGGTACTTTCTGGTTTGTATTTGCTAGTTTCTTGCTGATGCTTATTACTTCTATGGTTGTACGAAATACTAGACAAGCTAAGTTCATCTTCTCTGGTTTTGTTGTTTCAGCGACCATCTTGATGATTTTCCAGTTTATTCATATTTTTGCCCCTGCTCAGACTTCATTCGGGGTTTTGCCTTCTAAAATAGATAATGTCTTAGGGTCTTGGAGCGCCTTGGGTATATTTGCTAGTCTTTTGAGCGTTGTGTCTTTGTTTTTAATTGAATTTCTAGCTATTTCAAAGAGAAATAAAATATTTCTTTCAGTTCTACTTTTGATTTCTTTAGTGTTTACTGCAATTATCAACCTCTCTCTTTCTTGGGTTTTGTTGGGTATTTTTGCTCTAGTTGTGTTTGTTTTTAAAGTTGTGACTTACTCACATATTAAACAATCTTCAGAGAATGAGGCACATTTTCCAGTATTGCCTCTATTCGTAGTTATCTTAGCGATTCTTTTCTTCATATCTGGCGGTATGGTTAGGGGATTTTTACCAACGAAATTAGGTATATCTAATACTGAGGTGAGTCCATCTTTAAAGACTACATTGGTCATAGCGAAGGACACTCTTAGGCATGATCCATTATTAGGATCGGGTCCTAATAGATTTAAAGAAATGTGGGCGATGCATAAACCAGCCTCGATAAACAATAGTCAGTTCTGGAATGCAGATTTTGATTTTGGTGCTGGTCTTATTCCCACCTTCGTTGTGACTACTGGTCTACTAGGTATCATAGCTTGGCTATTTTTCTTCTTTGTGTTTATAAAAGCTGGGTTAAGCTCTATGTTTTCCACTATTAAAGATAGTAGTAATCCCGAGAGTTCCGCATTTTTCTTAGCATCCATGTATCTTTTCTTGGCATCATTCTTATATCCTTTTGGGGGAGTAATGTTTTTCTTAGCGTTTGCTTTTGCTGGAGTATTTGTAGGACTGTCCGGGGAGGCGTTGATCTGGTCATTCTTGGGTAATCACAAGAAGAGTATAATCTCTATTGTTTTTCTTGTTATTATTATTCTTGCTTCTGTTGTTTCTACATTTAAGTTTTTAGAGAGGTTTGTATCAGTTTCATATTTCGGTAAAGCATTATCTGCGCTAGCTTCTACACCTCAAAATATTCCTGCTGCAGAGCAAGCGATAGCAAAGGCGATCACTTTGAATCAAAATGATTTTTATCTAAGAGCGTATGCTCAGATCTATCTAACTAAATTAGGTGCCACAATTGCGGAGAATAAAACCCCTAGCGAAGAGTTGAAAGCCCAAATGCAAGACACATTAGATCGAGCAGTGGCTGGGGCTGACCTTGCTTCTAAGTATAATCCTACTAATTACATCAACTTTAGAGCTCTAGGTATTGTGTACGACTCTCTAGCCTCTATAGGGGTACCAGATGCTACAGAGAAAGCGGTAGAATCATACCAGAAAGCTTTCGAGCTTAATCCCAAAAACCCTGGTATAAAAATTGCGATAGCGCGTACGTATTTGTTAGATGGTAATACTAAGGAGGCAAAAGCGAGCGCTGAGCAAGCTGTCGCATTAAAACCTAACTTCATAGAAGGCTTAGTTGTGTTATCTCAGATCGCTACTCGTGAAGGTAACCGTGCTCAAGCTTTGTCATATGCTGAGAAAGCCTTGGAGCTCTCTCCAGGAGAGAAAAGTTTAATTGACTACGTTAACTCACTTAAGTAATCAACTAAACAAATAATGGAGAAGATCTTAAGAATTTTCAGCAGGGAATATGGAAATGTAAATCAGGCTGCACTTCTTCTTGGGTCTTTCGCTTTTCTATCTCAAGTTTTAGGTTTGTTCCGAGATCGTTCCTTTGCTCACTTTATAGGACCTTCCTCTACACTTGATGCATATTATGCGGCTTTTAGAATTCCAGATTTTATTTTTATTTCTGTTGCATCTTTGGCTTCGATAACAGTACTTATCCCATTTCTCTTAAGCAAGATGTCGGGAGACGAGGTAACGAAAGAAGCTAGGAAGTTTCTAGACGATATTTTCACCGTGTTTCTTCTTGCGATGGTGTGTGTGTCGCTGCTCGCATTTATTCTGATGCCGTATCTGACGAATTACACTGCACCAGGATTTTCTCCAGAAATACAGAAAAATGTGATAGATCTTTCGCGTGTAATGTTGCTCTCTCCGATATTACTGGGGCTCTCTAATTTGTTCGGTAGTATAACTCAGCTATTTCGTAAATTCTTGATATATGCGCTAAGTCCTGTTTTTTATAATCTTGGAATTATTATAGGAGTTCTATTCTTATTCCCTGTGTGGGGTATTAAAGGTCTAGCTCTCGGGGTAGTGTTGGGATCTTTAATGCATTTTGGGATTCAGGTTTTGGCTTCTATCGAAAGTGGCTTTTCTCCCAGATTTTCTTGGTCACCTGACTTTAACGAAGTGAAAAGGGTAGTGATGGTATCATTGCCACGCACGTTGGGTTTGTCTTTCAACAACATTGCGCTCATTGCGATAGTTGCATTCGCTTCTTATTTGAAAGGCGGTTCTATCTCTATATTTAATCTTTCACTTAATTTGCAATCTGTGCCCCTGGGTATCATTGGACTTTCGTACGCAGTGGCTGCGTTCCCGACTCTGACTAAGTCATATGCTAAAGGAGAGATTAAAGAATTTGAAGAGCATCTGCGTTTCGCTGCTCGGCAAATTATCTTTTGGTCTTTGCCAGTTACTTTCTTGTTTATTGTGTTGCGTGCGCAGATTGTGCGTGTGATTTTAGGCTCAGGCTCCTTTTCTTGGGATAACACCAGGTTGGTCGCGGCATCTCTCGCTATATTTTCTATTTCTATAGTTGCCCAGGGACTGATCGCTTTGTTTGCACGCGCGTATTATGCGAGAGGTGATACTCGTCGCCCGCTACTTATTAATTTCCTTGCTTCTGCTTCTATCGTCCTGTTTACCTTTACTTTTCTGCATATCTTCAAAAGCCAACCCAATTTCTTGTACTTCATAGAATCCCTACTTAAGGTTTCAGACATTCCAGGGACTGAGGTCTTGATGTTGCCACTAGCGTATTCTCTGGGAACTATTATAAATTTTGCCTTACTGTGGTTCTTTATTAAAAGAGACTTCATGCATGGGGAACATTTTATCTCACGTACTTTCTTTCAGAGTCTTTCAGCTTCTTTCATAATAGGTGCGGTTGCATATTTTTCCCTTAATATTCTTTCACCGATTTTCGGCACCACAACCTTCTGGGGGATATTCTTGCAAGGATTTATTTCTGCAATCGTTGGGTCTTTGGCGGGAGCATTGGTGTTGTATTTGCTTAAGAATGAGGAGCTTGGAGATCTAGTAGAGACCTTGCGAACTAAATTCTGGCACGTCAAAGTTATCGCACCTACTCAGGAAGGGCTTTAGCCCCACACCTTTTGTTTTATACCCTCAGATCATATAATATCTAGTATGTATTATGTGTATATTCTAAAAAGTTTAACAGATGAAAAGCTTTATATTGGCTCAACTAATGATCTGAGGCGGAGACTTTCGGAACATAATAATGGGCTAAATCGTTCCACGAAAGCAAGACGACCTTTTGAAATTCGATACTACGAAGCTTGCGCTAGTGAGCACGATGCTAGAAAAAGAGAACAAGCACTCAAGAAAGATGGTAGGGCACTCGGGCAATTAAAAAGAAGAATTTCCGAAAGTCTTAAATAAAACGAAAGGTGTGGGGCTTTAAAAACAAGCCTTTTTCTGGTAGAATTGCGGAATGTCCTCTTTTCGGCAGACAATGGGGTATTTTTGGGTTTTTGTGAGACCATACCGTCTTGCTTTTTTTGCTCAGTTTTTCCTGGCTATTTTAAGAATAATTTTCTCTCTCATACTTACACCCTTTGTATATAAAAACATTGTCGATGTTTTGAGCAATACTAATATAGATTTTTCTGAACGTTCCCACTTAGCTTTTCTTTTTTTAATCCCAATGGTTGCAGGCTCTGTGCTGTCAGCTATTGTTAATAGGTATAGGGAGTTTGTGGGTATTAAGTTTACTAGCAACATCATTAAAGATATTTATGATTTCTCTTTCAAGAGGCTGATTGGGCATTCTTATAAATTCTACTCAGATCATTTTACTGGAAGTATCGTTGCGAAAATCAAACGTCTTACCCGTGCTTTTGAAATTATAAATAGAATTATAATCGGGACTTTCTGGTTTGTGTTGATTTACATAATTAGTGCCGTTGTTGTTTTATATAGTCAGTCTAAGGTAATTTCCCTTTACTTTTTACTATGGTCAGTAGCTTATATTATTCTAACTTCATTCTTTGTTAAGAAAAAAATGCGTCTAGATATCGCCGAGGCAGAATCGGATTCCAAGATATCAGGTGTTTTGGCTGATTCTCTAACTAACATTTTAAATATTAAAATCTTTTCTTCCTCCGATAAAGAATTTAAATATTTTGGGCACAATAGTCTTACTTTAAAAAGTCGCATATATGAATCAGCGAAGTTTGGTTTTTGGCGTTCAGTACTACAGACGATAATGATGGTCGCATTCCAGGCATTCATTCTCTATACAATGATAAGGCTCTGGTCTATAGGAGAGATTACTGTCGGTGTGTTTATTCTTACTTATGTTTATTTATTTTCTATATTTGAGCGTGTTTGGGATCTTTCTGAAGATGTTACGACATTTATGAAGGCAGTAACGGATATGAAAGAAGCAGTAGATATCTTCGATGCGGAAATGGAAGTTAAGGACCCCATACATCCAGAAGTTTCTAGTATTCAAAGTGGTGTTATAGAATTCAAGCATGTTTCATTTAGTTATATGGAAGAAAGTGAGGTTTTTGAAGACTTTAATTTAAAAATAAATAGTGGAGAGAAAATCGGGTTAGTTGGTCATTCTGGCTCTGGGAAATCTACGATAACTAAATTATTGCTTCGATTCATGGATATTCAAAATGGTGAAATTCTAATCGATGGTCAAAATATTTCAAAAATAAAACAAGATGATTTGAGAAATAAAATCTCCTACGTGCCCCAAGAGTCAATACTATTTCACCGCTCCCTTAGAGAAAATATTCTTTATAGTAAACCAAACGCTACAGATGAGGAGGTTTTCGCCGTTGCTAAAAAAGCCCATGCTCATGAGTTTATAGTTAACCTTTCTAAGGGTTACGATACGCTCGTAGGTGAGCGTGGAGTCAAACTCTCTGGTGGTGAACGCCAGCGCGTAGCTATCGCTCGTGCTATGCTGAAGGAAGCTCCTATCTTAGTATTAGATGAAGCGACAAGTTCACTCGATAGTATCAGCGAAACGTACATCCAGGAAGCTTTCGATGAGTTAATGAAAGGCAAGACCACTATAGTCATCGCCCACCGTCTTTCAACTATTCAGAAAATGGATAGAATCATAGTATTAGATAAAGGTAAGATTGTGGAAGAGGGTACACATAAAGCGCTCTTGGCAAAAAAGGGTTTTTATGCAGAATTATGGAATCACCAAACCGGAGGATTCTTAGAAGAATAAAATATTTATGGATTTAAAACATATTAGAAATTTCTCAATCATAGCGCACATTGATCATGGCAAGAGTACCTTGGCAGATCGCATGCTTGAAATCACTCACACTATTGAGACTCGCAAAATGCGCGACCAGGTGCTAGACAGTATGGAGCTTGAACGTGAGCGAGGCATAACTATCAAGATGCAGCCGGTACGCATGGAGCACGAATTAGAGGGGCAAAAATACGTTTTAAACCTCATAGATACCCCAGGACACATAGATTTCTCATACGAGGTTTCGAGGGCCCTAAAGGCCGTAGAAGGCTCTATTTTGCTGATTGACTCAACACAGGGAGTGCAGGCTCAAACCCTTACTACGCTGGCTATGGCGCGCGAGGGAGGCCTTAAAATCATCCCTGTGCTCTCTAAGATCGACTCTCCGCTCTCTAGAGTGGATGAGGTCAAGGAAGAGGTGGTGGAGCTCTTAGATTGCCATCCAGACGAGGTGTTGCTGGTGTCTGGACGTACAGGTGAAGGCGTTGCAGAATTATTGGCAGAGATTATTAAGAGAGTGCCACCACCTACGGAGAACTATGTAGGCAATGACAAACTTCGTGCACTTGTTTTTGATTTCAAATATTCTAATCACAAGGGCGTGATAGTTTTCGTGCGTATTTTTGACGGCAAGGTGAAAAAGGGCGACAGCTTAATTTTCGCTACTTCTCGAGAGAAATTTATTTCACTCGAAGTGGGAACTTTTTCTCCTGAAGAAACTCCTCGTGAAGATATTTCGGCTGGCGACACTGGTTATATTGTTACGGGTATCAAGAAGCCTGGTATCGCTTCAGTGGGAGATACTATTACATTATTCAAACAACCATTGCCTCCGTTCGAAGGATATATGCAACCGATGCCCGTCGTGTGGGCTTCTGTTTTCCCGGAAGATGCGGATGATTTCGCCGAACTCAAGTTAGCATTGGGCAAGCTTCGACTTTCTGATTCGGCTTTTTCATACGAAGAAGAATCCAGCGGTTCGCTGGGTAAAGGCTTTCGTTGCGGATTTTTGGGAATGCTTCACTTGGAAATAATCACCGAGAGATTAAAGAGAGAGTTTAATTTAAATTTGGTTATTACTACGCCGTCTATTACTTATGAGGTGTTGATGAAAAATAAAAAAAGAGAGAAAGTTTATTCTCCATATTATTTCCCCGACGATGGCAACATCGAGACTGTATTTGAGCCGTGGGTAAATGTGAAAATAATAACTCCGCCGAGCTATCTCGGTGCTGTTATGCAACTTCTCTTCGACCACGAAGCAGAAATTGGCGAGACCGAGAATTTCGGCGACAACCGTTCAACCTTGTCGCTCAAGATGCCGCTTCGTGAGCTGATGCGCAACTTCTTTGATGAACTCAAGAGTGTTACCTCAGGTTACGGATCAATATCATACAATATGGGGGAGATGCGCGAGGCCAACGTAACCCGTCTCGATATTCTTGTCGCTGACGAGCCAGTGCCTGCTTTCTCAAGAGTTATTTCTAAAAAGAGGGTGGATGAAGAAGCTGAAACTGCAGTAGAGAAACTATTTAGTATCTTACCGAAACAAATGTTTACTACTAAAATCCAAGGCAAGGCCCAGGGCAGGATTATTTCTTCTAGGACGCTTCAGGCGTATAAAAAAGACGTTACTCAACACATGTACGGCGGAGACATCACACGCAAGATGAAACTCCGCGAAAAACAGAAAAAAGGTAAAAAGAAAATGAAAGAACGCGGGAGTGTAAATATCCCTCAAGACGTGTTCTTAAAGATGATGCGTAAAGAAAACTAGAGATTAGAATCTTACTTAACTTGGAAGAAAGGCGAATAGAGCAGTATCATACTAACGATGATTAGACCGCATAGGATTGCCCATACCAATTGTAGTTTCTTTTGGTGTTTTTTATCGAAAAGCATATAATGACAATAGCATATTTTAAAATAAACGTGAAGTAGGATGCGAAATTTTAGAGAAAAAAGAAGCTTTAAGCATATTGTAGAATCAAGGCCCGTATTAATTTTCTTGGGTCTTTTAATGCTTCTTTCTGCGTGGAGTTTGTTGGGTTTTTTAGGCAAAATGGAGGATACTGCGAAAAATCGAGAAATGGCAGAAGATAAAGTTTCAGAGCTCGAGAAAAGTAAGGCAAAGCTTGAAGCCGATATAACTAAACTAGAAAGTGAGAAGGGTATAGAGGGAGTTTTGCGTGAGAACTTCGGCTTAGCCAAGGAAGGCGAAGGCTTGATAGTGGTAGTGGACGAAGAGAATTCCGCCAAACCAGAAGCCAAAGAAAAGAAGGGCTTCTTTTCTTTCTTTAAGAATTTGTTTAAATAAAATATTTTTGACTTAGAGTAAAAACTGTGATATAATGTAAGTAGCCGTTCTTCACAGGAAAACAATCTAAACTCCAACCGAAAGGAAGGTGCGACATGCGTGTAGTTTGCGTTTCGGACACTCATCTTACTGTGGACAGTATTGACAGTGAGTCTCTTTTCCCTAAAGCCTTGGCCAAGATGTCCAAGTTAGAGGGGAAAGAGATGTATCGCCGAATGCGCGATGGCATCTTTTTCGCCTGGGAATCCGTGCGAACTGAGGTGAGGAAATTCTCTCCCGACGCTGTTGTTCACATGGGCGACGTGACAGGAGGATGGAGGGAATTAGGGATGATGAACGGAGACGTTCGTCATCTCGCACACCAGGTGATGGCGGACATGAGGCGAATCGCGCCCAATGCGTTCGTCTGCCCCGGTAACCACGATTTGGGTTATTCCCATCCGGGCTCGCTCTCTGGTGGAATGACCGAGGACAGCGTTTTCTTTGCCGAGCAGATTTTCAGCGACTTGTGGTGGAAGTTTGAGGATGAGGGCGGCGTTCTGCACCTTGGCGTAGCGTCGCCGATTGCAGAGTACGTTGGTAAAGAAGAATCCATCCTGCGTCTCGTTCGGGCCCAGCGACAGTTCGTTGGCGACGCTCTTTCGGACCACGACGGTCCGTGGGTGCTCTACACTCATTCGCCGCTGGTGGTGAGACATCTGTCACGTGAGATTGAAGTTCACGAGGACAATCTCCTGCAAGTTGTCGCGGGGGACTTACACAGTCCTTCGCGTGGCACGATGCTTCGAGCTTTCGCCAAGGTCTGTGCGCCAATTGCGAAGTTCTCGCGTCGACACACCGTCGCTAAGGCTCTGGCGAAGACCGTGATCTGCCCCTCGACGGCGCCGCTGTGGTGGGGAGGTCATGGGTTCATGACTCTGGACATTCTTGATGGTGTACCACGAGTTGATTTTCGAAAGGCACCGCGTGCTTACACGGGCGTATTGCCGACCGAGAGCGCCACGCGGTGTCTCGCCTGGATGTTGTACCCAAGTCTGTTTTCTTGATCCAAGAC
>CAZUID010000013.1:0-11910 GCA_964620985.1 uncultured Candidatus Saccharibacteria bacterium
ATATCCACATCGTAATTTGTTTCTATCGAATGATCTAATGAATTAACCCCTTCGCTCATTTTACCTTCTTCACTAAGTGGGAAATACTCACCCGCGACTGTTTCTTCGTAACTAAAGGCAGAAAATTCATAAGGGAAAAATTCACCGTATTTATAAATTCTGCCCTTTTTGTCGATATAAGGCATGTCGTCCATATGTTTTTTTATCTTCTCAACCATTTCGAAATATTCATCTTTACTATACTTTTTATTGAGTATTGGGTACTCACCATGTCTTAAATTTGAACAACCGAAACAATTATTCGCGGTAAAAGTGAAGTTAGAATAATATATATTGTCTGCCTGGCTCCACATAAACAAAGAAAAAGAAGTATTCGAGGCATACATTCCTCCGCAGGTCTCATAGCAAAGCTCAGATTTCCAAACACTTGTAATATCCATTGAGTCTTTGGCTTCTAAGGCAAAAAGTGCATGAGAAGTGTTTTCAGATTTTTCAGTACTCCAAACATCTTTACAGTTTTTAGAATCTTTGATCAAGTTACCTTGGGAATTAACTGACCTATCTATAAAAGAAGCACGCTGAGGCACAGAATGCCACAGCATCTCGGATTTAGCTTTCAATTCCATAAATTTACTCCTGGAGCCATTTATATTTTCTACTATAAATTTTTCATACTCTTCCCTACCTACATGTTTATTAAAAATATAGTATTGCTTGTTGCGAAGTCCTGAACATCCAATAATGTTTGTAGAATTACGACAATCAAAAGAAAACCAAGTATCTTGACACTCAAAACAAAAAATAGATTCAAATGTTTTGTATACATTTTCACACAAAATATTACCGTACGAGTATTCCCCATGCATAAGCCAGAAGTTATCAAAGGAGTCTCTAGAACGCAACGCATACTGATTATAGGCACAATCTTGATTGAGGTGTCCGCCAAAGTTTAAGTAACAATTTTTGTCATCTGTCTCACAATTATCACATGGACTATTTAATGTATTCTCCTGTAGTAGGGAGATGTGTGTCACAGCTAGGTCTAAGTCTTTAAGCTGGTCAAAAAACGTACGGGAAAAATCATAATCTCGCCCGAAATCATATGCGGTCCATTTATCACTGTGCCAACACTTGGGACAATAAACCACATAAGGACTTTTAGGAGAATAGACAGAGATTATGCTTTCATTACACAGGTCACATGTTCTCTTGTATAGGCTCCGCTCATTCCTATGAGCAAGCCTGCGACGTAGCCTACAAGTCGCACACCACGTCGGCGGGGGGACCTTGATCCGCTCATAAAACTTAAAATCCTCAGCTTCGATGGTGAAATCATTCTTGCAATTTTGGCAGGCCCGCACTGAATTATTTGAACGTGTTTTGATTTCCATAATTAATATATTTCTTGCTGGTAGCATTTTTCACAATAAATAATTTCAGGGCGATTTGCATCATAAGTAGTCAAGAAATCTAGGTTGCATTTTTTCTCTCCATGAAAATGTCCAGCCTTATCACACATGCAATTTCTTTTTGAAAGTTTCATTGGAGTCCTTAAATTTATCCGCTCGTAATGGCGACAGTTCGGGCAAAGTCTTGGCAAGGGTAAATTCATCCTTTTATAAAATTTAAACTCTTCAGGGACTATTTTAAAAGCTTCTGTGCACTGATCCTTACATTTACCCAAATGCTCACAAGTAATGACCTTACCCACTATGTCTTCATCCACATCAGCGATATTGTCCGGTAAATCTTCAGTCTTTAAATCAACTTTATAATTTCTCTCTTCTTGACCTACCCAATCAAAACCCAACTTTAATGCTTCTTCTTTACTTAGAGGGAAATATTCTTGCGCAATAGTTTCATTGTAAGCAAAAGGCGAAAGTTCTTTCGGAAAGAATTCTCCATACTCCCCTGTGCCTTTCATGTGTTCAATGATTTTGGGTAGCAACTTATCATATTCTTCTTTTGAATACTCTTTATTTAAAATACAATACTTTTTCTTCCTCAGACCTTCGCACCCGAAAGTATTTTTACAATCGTGGCAATCTTGGTTGTAATATGTGTCTTGATTATTGAAACTTCTAGAACTAAAAAAAGAATTATAACCACCAAAAGTATGCGCAGTATCATAACAATTTTCACTATTAAAACCTTGAAAGGAATTGTCATAACAGTTTTTCGAGCCATTTCTACAAAAGAATAAAAATTTAGAATCCTCAGTTTGCCGTGAACTAAAGGAATTGTGTGTATTTCTCGCCTCAGACAAATCGTCACCATAAGAATTTACGGACTTATAAACCCTTGCATACCTATGCGGTAAGCTTAATTCTAATTCCCGTAGCTTTTTCAGGTTTTCTAGATGCTTTTTATAGCTTCCCTGATTTTCGTTAATAAATTTTTGATACTCTTGTCTGGAATATGATATATTGAAAATATGATACTGCTTGTTTACTAAGCCGACACAGCCAAAACAGTTTATGCAATTCTTGCAATCAATAAGGTAAAAACTATCTACGCAATCTTGGGTGTGGTGACTAAAAAATAATTTATTATTCCTTGAGCACTCTAAGTTTTCGTAACAAAATTCCAACTTTTCTGAAAAAGAGACATCCAGAGAATCATGGGATTCGAGCATTTGATTTCCAAAATAAACTCGCTCGTTGTTTTTGCCGCCGAATAATAAATAACATTCCTTAAAGTCCGTACCATAATTGCAATATTCACTCGAAACAAAATTATCTCGAAAAAGATTGATCTTGGGTACAACTTTTTGCAAAGATTTTAATTGTTCAAAAAAAGACGCAGAAAAATTATATTCACGGCCATAATCTATCGGATTCCACTTATCAGAAAGCCAACATTCTCGGCAATATACAAAGTAAGATTTATCTCTACGATACACACTCAAAATGCTTTTTTTACACATTTCGCATTCACGTCTATAGAAAACCCTATTATTGCGAAAAAGTAATCGGCGTTGGAATCTGCAATCGGGACAAAACGTCGGCGGTGGAACTTTAATCTTTTCATAAAATGAAAAATCTTCCGGCTCTATGGTGAAGTTTTGATTACAATTAACGCAGATTTTATTCTCCGTCTTTGAATTCATACACGTTTACTCTCGCTGGACGCAAAACCTTTTCCCCTAGTTTATAGCCTTTCTGAATAACTACCGCTACCTTGTGATCAAGATCTTTTTCATTAGTTGAGACAGTCTCGATAGATTCATGAATATTAGGATCGAAATATTCCCCAACCTCCCCCACGCTTTTCACTCCATAATCTTCGAATACGGCAGTAAGCTGAGCGAATATATATTCTACCCCTTTGCGCCAATTCGGATCTACCTTCTCCCAAGCCTCCTTGTTGGCAAAAGCCATGTTGAAGCTATCTGTAACGGTCAAGAATCGGGTAAGCATGTTTTCACGAAGCGAAGAGGTAAACATAACCCTCCTCTCGTCTTCTTGTTTCTTGAAGTTAGCGAAGTCGGCACGCTCTTTCTGCCAGCCTGTTAAATATTCTTCTTTTTCCTTTTTAGCCAACTTCAAATCAGCTCTTAATTTCTTGAGAGTTTTCTTGAGGTCTTCTTCCCCGTCGTCATTGAATTCAAATTCTACAACGTCATCTGATTCACCAGAATCATTCCGAGCTTCATCGAGGGATTCTGCATTTTCTTTAGTTTCTTCGTCGGACATATAGCTCATACTAGCACAAAAAGACCCCTATTTTCATGGGGTATTTTTGAGTAAAAGATTTTAACGTTTTGACCACTGTGGAGCTTTGCGGGCTTTCTTGAGACCGAATTTTCGGCGCTCCTTTGCACGAGGGTCTCTCTTTAGGTATCCGAGAGTCTTCATCTTCTTGCGAAGTTCTGCATCTATTTCAACCAATGCTCTTGCAAGACCGTGACGTACTGCTTCTGCTTGAGAGTGAATACCTCCGCCTTCTACGCGAGCTTCTACAGCCCACTTTAAAGTTGAACCTTCAAGACCGTTAACTATAGGGTCTTGGATAAGGCGTCGCTGTTCTTCAGTCTGGAAATATTCTTTGCCTTCTTTTTCATTTACGATAAAGCTAGACTTTGCGCTAGCCCAAACACGAACTCTAGCTGTAGAGGTCTTTCTTCGTCCTATTGCTTCAATATATTTTTCGCCGTTTGTTTTTGTCGTCATTTTTTTTAAATTAATCTTCTACCTTTAAGTGCTTTAACATTGTTCTTCGTAATTTATTTCCTGGGAGCATCTGATACACTGCAAGCTTTATCAATTCCTTCAAACCTTTTGTCCTTACAGTATAACTTCCAGACATGGTCTTAAGACCTCCTGGATAACCAGAATATCGAGTATGGAAAATTTCTTCAAGCTTCTTGGTTGTGATTTTAAGCTTAGAAGCGTTTATAACCTTAACTGGAGAACCAGAATATACGTTTCTCTCGAAAGAAGGACGGTCTTTACCCATTAGTGAGATAGCTGTCATAGAAGCCACTCTTCCTAGAGTCTTACCAGCAGCGTCGATGGTTTTCTCAGCGGGAGCTACTACCTTTTTAGTTGTTTTTGTTTCTTTTGTCATAAAATTATACAAATTCGATAATGGCCATCTCTGCTCCATCAGACTTTCTTACTCCTAATTTCATAATCCTGGTATATCCTCCAGCCTTCTTCTCGTAT
The DNA here is from genome assembly GCA_964620985.1 of uncultured Candidatus Saccharibacteria bacterium. Classification (GTDB taxonomy): domain Bacteria; phylum Patescibacteriota; class Minisyncoccia; order Phycocordibacterales; family UBA9973; genus UBA9973. The sequence continues at coordinate 4,668 of CAZUID010000013.1, forward strand.
TTAGGTGCGATAACATCAAAAAGCTTTTTGGTTTCTGGGGCGCGGTTTGAAAGTCGAGCGATAACTACTCGGCGATTTGCAAGTCCTCCAACTTTTGCTCGAGTGACGAGCTTCTCGATAAATGGTCTTAGCTCCTTAGCCTTTGGTAGTGTGGTCTTGATCTTACCTCGCACTATCAAATTGAGCGCAAGCGAATTCACGAGTGCCTTTCTCACTTTTCTTACTCTGCCGAATTTTCTTTTTGAATTATGGTGTCGCATACTAATATTCTTTCAAACGTTGATTATTCTTTTAAATTCAATCCGAATTTACCCAAAACTTTCTTGATCTCGGTAATTCCTTTTTCTCCTATGCCTTCTACTTCAAGCAAGTCTTCTCTCTTCTTGCGAGCAAGACCTCCAAGTGTGCGGATGTTTGCAGCAGTTAGGGCGTTCAGTGTTCGAGTAGATAGATCCAGAGTATCAGTGCGAGTCTTCAATACATCAGTGAAATCATCTCCTTTCTTGTCATCAGCTTCTGAAGCTTCTTCTTTCTTAGCAGATTTCTTTTCTACTTTTACTTCTTCCTCAGGATCTTTGAAATCAATGATAGCCTTAAGCTGGTTTATCATTATCGCGATAGATTGAGATAGTGCCTCACGAGGAGTTAGAGTGCCGTCTGTCTCGATAGAAATTCTTAGACGATTGTGGTTAGTGTTGTCCCCTACGCGCATATTCTCAACTTCGTAAGCAACGCGTCGGATAGGAGTAAATATTGCATCTACTGCAACAGTACCGACATCTACTTTATCCTTCTGAATAACTTCTTTAGGAACAAAGCCTAGACCTTTCTCGATTCGCATTTCAACATTGAAATTTACTTTACCAGTTACAGACGCTATGTGTAGGTCGCCGTTTAATACTTCAACCTGTCCGCCAGTCTTCACATCAGAAGCTTTCACTTCGTGTGGGCCTTTTATAGAAAGAGTTACAGTCTGAGGTTCATCAGAAGCCATCTTGAAACGAATCTTCTTCATGTTCAAAATAAGCACAATGACATCCTCCTTTACGCCTTCGATAGTAGAAAATTCATGAGAAACTCCATCAATCTTGATAGAGGTAAGACTTGCTCCCGGCAAAGAGGACAAAATTATACGTCGTAGACTGTTACCTAAGGTATGTCCGTACCCAGGATAAAGACCATCTATTTCAAATACTCCCTTATTCCCTTCCTCTACAACTACACGAGGCTTTGAGGGCATAATTATTTTATATTCAGGCATAATATTTTTTGTATTTGTCCGCTTAGAGCGGGAAAATTTACTTTATAATTTAATAATAAATTTAACGATAAACTTAACGACTATAAAATTCCAACACTACGTTTAAGTCTAGGAAGGTCTCATCTTTCTTCGGCTTCGCAAGAACTTTACCTTCCATCTTTGCTTCATCAAATGAAACCCAAGAAGGTGCTTTGTAGTCTTTCAGTCTTTCAGTTAAATTAGTAAATATCTTCTTTGCTTTTGAACCCTCGCGAATCTTGATTATGTCGCCTGCCTTTGTCTCGTAAGACGGGATGGTTACTTTATGATCATTCACAATGAAGTGACCATGAGATACCATCTGGCGAGCTCCACGTCTACTGTTGCTAAGACCCATTCGGTAAACAACGTTGTCTAGGCGGGATTCAAGAGCTTCATAAAATTTCTCTGCAGTACCAGCACCCTTAACCAATGAAGCCTTCTTCACGTAGTTAGATAGCTGTCTCTCAGAAAGGCCGTAAGAAAATCGAATCTTCTGTTTCTCAATAAGCTGAGTACCGTATTCAGAAAGAGCTTTAGGGCGACGAGCGTTAGGACCGCCGAATTTACCGGAAGTAGCAGAAAATTTAGGAGTCTGACATTTGTCATATACTCCAGGTCCAAGTCGTCTGCAAATTTTGAATTTAGGTTTTGTTAACATAAGATTTTTAAAATATTAAAATTATTTATACTCTTCGTGGCTTCTTAGCTTTCGGACCATTGTGTGGTATCGGGGTAACGTCTTTGATAGAAGTAATCTCTATACCGTGTGCCATAAATGATCTAATTGCAGGCTCACGTCCAGAACCAACTCCTCGTACTACAACATCTGAATCTTTCACACCTAAAGTAGCAGCCTTGTCTCCGATAATGTCTCCAACTTTTGATGCAGCGAAAGGTGTACCCTTCTTTGCTCCCTTGAATCCAAGAGAACCCGCACTTGACCAGAACAAGACATTACCTAGTTTGTCAGCAAACAGTACTTTAGTGTTGTTGAAAGTAGCCTCGATATTCAAAATACCAGAAACCACCTTTTTCTTTGGTGTTTTTGCAGTTGTTGTCTTTGCTGGTTCGTCTTTCTTTGCTCCAGCTTCAGTTGTAATTTTTGTCTTACCCATTTTAATTATTTATTTTAAGTCTTAGTCTCTTTTCGTCTTCCTGAAGCCATTGTCTTTCTAACGTTACCTCGTACAGTTCGGGAATTGGTCTTTGTTCTCTGACCTCGAACTGGTAGGCGCTTCATGTGTCGGATACCACGATAAGCCTTAATATCTTTTAATCTTTTGATGTTCGCAGCAACTTCTCTTTTCAGGTTACCTTCGATTTTCATTTTCTCAACAACGGTTCGGATCTTGTTCTCTTCATCATCGGTTAGGTCTTTAGATTTCTTGCCGTGTTCTATGCCAACTTGATCTAAAATCTTACGAGCAGAAGAAATGCCGATTCCGTATAGGACTGTTAGGCCTATCTCGAGTCTCTTTTCGTTTGGTACTGTGATTCCTAGAATTCTCATAAAAATTATTGTTTCTGCTTATGCTTAGGGTTAGAACAAAGAACTCGTAAGTGCCTCTTACGTTTAACCATCTTACAATTATCACAAATCTTTTTAACTGAAGCCCGAATTTTCATTTTGTTCTAATCTAAATATCTTTAATAAATCCTTTCTAATAAAACCTGGTTTTCCACACCCCTCCAATATCTCGTCTGGGGCACATAAAACAAAAACACAGGGAAATACCCTTATTTTTAAAGAAAAACTACCTTAAAAAACTATACTCAGTATCATACACTATATCTATAAAAATTACAACCTTTTTACTATTCTCCCCTTTCCTCCGTAAGGATCGAGGACAACTTCGACTAAATCTCCGATCAAAACCTTGATTCTGTGCATGCGCATTTTGCCTGACAAATAAGCCAAAATTTCTTTGTCTTCCTCTGTTCCATTTTTAGTGGAAGCATCTTCTATTTTCACTCTAAACAAAGTAGATGGAAGCGCCTCAGTTACAATGCCTCGGGCTGTCAAAATTTTATCGCTTTTTGGGTCACTCATGTGTTTAATACCTATAAATATACTAAATAAACAGCCCAATGTCAAACATGGGTAGCTAGTTTATTCTGGATAGACTATATTTACTTTAACTTTTTTGGCATTATCTGGGAAAGACCTCTTCCAAAATGGGTGAAACTCTACCTCGGCAGTCACGATGTTGGGGTACGCAGATAGAACTTGAGTGAACTCACTTTTCTGCTTACCTAACATATCGGAAATTAATTTCGCCTCATCTAGCTTCCAAATAATCTTAGAGCTACCTGATAAATTGAAAGTTATCTTGGTAACATCTTTAAAAGATGCAGAATCTTGCCCATCTAGATCAAAGGCTAGATCTTTTAGGTTAGGAATGAAAACTTCACTACCATCATACTTCTCGACATTGCTTTCGACAATTTTCTGAGTTAACTTTTTCTCTTCAAATAAGAATCCATACAGAGTGCCTTTGAGTGTTAGAGACACCATCCCGTCAGAAGAGACATCTCCTGTACTTTCTTCATCAATACTTAGAAATACCGCATCTTTCAGCAATACGAAGCCCTCTGGTATGGTCTCGGTAGCATTTTTAAGTAACTTCTCTCTCAAAGTAGACCTAAGGGTATCAACGGCAGTGGTCTTTTCCCCTTCTGATACCACGCTTTGCATGCCCACCAAGCCACCCTTTATATCTCCCTGGGAGCGAGCATAGAACTTGTCGTATTTAGGAGTACCCTTGAAGCCCAGTAAGTTGAAATCCAACGGCCCACTGTTATAGGAGTCTCCTGCTTCGGTTGCATATATACCTACTTTGACTGTACCTGGCTTGCCGTCCTTGGTCATACCTGGCACTGTAGTCTTGGCTTTGGTTTTATAAATTTTATCGTTAGATGCCACCAGACGAGTATCGATAGCAAGAGGTTGAGGTGCTGTACTAAAATTGTTGTAAATAATTACTTCGCCCTCTGCCTTGATAGATACTTCTTTCGAGGCGCCACCTTTTACTTTCAAACTTTCTTGTCCAGAAAGTGCTATAAGATCGAAAGGCAAGTCGTTAGATATAGAATCTTTAACAGCAGAAAAACTTTTATTTTTGAGACCTAGGTCTTTGACCCGAGGGTTCACTGTTACGTTGGCTCCGGCAAAAACAAAAGACAGTGCAAAAAATAAGAACAAAACAGCCACAACCGCAAGCCCCCACAACCCACGAGAGGACCTGGCCGCTTGAGGCTTGTGCTCATAGGTGTCTTCCAGAGATTTGAGTTTCTTCTTGAAATCGGACTTAGATTCTTGGGGTTCAACATATTTCTCTTCAAAATCTTCCTCGTCCTCGAATTCTTCTTTAGGTTCTACTTTTTTCACAAATTCTTTCATGGGCGCAGAAGCTCTACCCTTTACTGCGTTTTGGGCGCGCTTAACTTTCACCATATCTTGAAAGAAATCTTTGGGCATAGTTTTATTCTAACGAATGAACTTGTTAATGTAAACGGCATCCATAATTACAAATGGATCTCGATCCGTGTCGTTAGTGATAATGGCCGAACCATGAAGCTTCTCAGCTCCGAGAAACACTACGTTAAACTTGGATTCTGTCAGAGTGTACTGACTGAACTGTTCTGTTTTTATAATATCAGAGAAAAATGTAGCGAAATCTTTATCTATAGTTATGAAAATATTGGCAGGAATAGATATATCGTTAGATAGATTGGCAAGAGAATTCTGAAACTCACCCAGCCATTCATTTTTCAAACTATCTATCATGGGTGCTAATTTCTGCTCTGTTAGGGCTTCGGCATGGCCATCTTTATAGAGAGATAGTAATGACCGTGCCTCTGGCAAAGAACACTTCATGATATTTGCAATACCTCTTATCATGAAATTCACCCCTTTCGGGAATGATATAGAGTTAGACAGTATATCTTTCTTAACCATCGAGATGTCAGTAATCTCTCCACCTATATCTACCAACAAGAAATTTTCTTGCTCGAAGAATAGATCCCTAGCAACAGCGAAAGAAACCAGAGCAAAAGACGAAAACTTCACATCTTTTCTGTGAAAATGTTGATCAATAGTGTCTTCTACTCTCTTTAGAAACTGCTCTGAACTAATAGAGAAGAACATAGTCATTTCAAGCTCTTTCGCCTTCTGGTTAATAGGGCTTTCGGTCGCGTAGCCATTGAGCACTGTCTTCATGTTCTTAAACTCAATAGGCACAGCCTTACTGCCCTCCTGGTTATACTTACTTAGGTGCTCTTCTTTGAAAAGATCAATTTCTTTCTGAGTCAATTCATCCGCTAGCTTAGTGGTAAAAATAAATGGCGTATTTTTCTCGACTCTAACAACACGAGTCTGGGAAGCATACCAAGGAGAAGCTAAGATACAGAAAAATTTCTTAGGTGTTCCCAACCCTGTCATACACATCTTACCTGCCACATCACCAAGGGTCTTAATAGACGCGGATAGGAAGTTATCAAAATCAAACTCTGCTTCAAGCTTTATATCTTCACGAAATGAGAAAATAATCTTCGGGACTTTAGATTTATTTAAATAAAAAAGCGCTCCTCCTATAGAGGAAGAACCAACATCAAAAACTATTGCCAACTCTTCCTCGTCTTTAGACTTAGAAAAAATTCCCATCTAGTAATTATACTATAAATATTTTCTCTACAACAGCACTGCCTTGATTCTTCGCACTCCAGCCGAGACTGCTTCCTCCTTTTGAATCTTGAAAGGACCCTTGTCCCTCGAATTCTCTCGGGATGAAGAATACAACTCCGCTGTATTCTTCACATGCGGGCCACCACAAAATTCTTTAGACACCGGATTGCCATCTTTATCCTCGATAAAATAAACAGATACTACATCTGGGTACTTCGCACCGAATTCCATCTCTGCTCCAAGCTTCTCTGCTTCCGCTAATGGCATCTCACGACGAATTACATCAAGCCCTTGCTCGATTTTCTCATTTACGAAAGCTTCAACCTTCTGTTTTTCATCATCTGTAAGCTTGTGGTCGCAAAGAAAGTCTATCCTTAGCCGCTCTTCGGTAATGTTGCTACCTCTTTGTTTGATATTTTTATCTACGACTGCCTGAAGCCCAGCTAGAAGCAAGTGATGAGCTGTGTGTAATCTAATAGTCTGCTCATTGTGATTCGCAAGTCCACCCTTAAACATACCCGCAGAAGCAGTTCTAGATTTTTCTTGGTGTTCCTTAAGAGCTTTTTCAAAACCAACTTCATCAAAGCCAACTCCTTCTTCGTCGCACAATTCTTTCATGACTTCTCTAGGAAAACCAAAAGTTTCAAACAAATAGAAAGCATCTTTGCCGTCTAGTTCTTTTCTTAGAAGCACACCGTTAAGCGATTTTACTTGATTTATTGGTAAACCATTTATGGTTTTTACCTTTTCTAGGGGTAAACCATTCACGGAAGAAATATTATGTGTCAATTTTTTAAACTCTTTTAACCCATTTTCTAGTGTTGATTTAAACTGATTTATTTCATGCTCTATAACTAATTTAATCTCAGTATTTTTACCTAAAAGACTATCTGGGTATTCTGATGCATACTTAATAACAACTAAATCAACCAGAGACAAAAAACCAACTGTGTTTAATTGTATTTTATCACTTTGAATTATAGATCTACGTAGCAACCGTCTTAAAACATAGCCCCTGCCATTGTTTGAAGGCCTTACCCCATCCGCAATCATAAATGTGCTAGTACGCAAGTGATCAGCAATAATCCTCTGAGAACGAATACTTCCAACACTGCTAGACATTTTTTCAATCGCATTCATCAAAGGTTTAAAAATATCCGTATCATACGCGGTCTGCACACCCTGCATAACCGCAGTCATACGTTCAAGGCCTGCCCCTGTATCGACATTTTTCTGTTTCAATTTACCTACAACCTTTGCATCCTTTTTCTCATACT
>CAZUID010000014.1:0-6467 GCA_964620985.1 uncultured Candidatus Saccharibacteria bacterium
ATCACAATTAAAAGAAAAAAAGAAAAGACCCAAATCAAAATTTGTAAAGTGGTTGTTTTGCCCCTTGGTGTAACTGGTAACATGTCTGGTCTCTGGCCAGAAGAGTCCCAGTTCGATCCTGGGAGGGGCAATGGTCGGGCAGGTACGGTTTGTAAAGGTTTGACCTTTCAAGCTCGGCGCTTGGGGTACCATTGTGTGAATGTAAGAGCTGATGCATCTGGCTCGGCCAAACCTTAGTAGAGTTCCCCGGGGACTCCTAGGTGAGTAAGGCTTACACACACAAACCTTGTACCTGTTCCGATCTTCAGTTCTTTCGTGCTAATATATCTGCACGAGTTCTCGAGTGGTCTCGAGAAATTCGTGCCCACTTTACAGATTTTGATTAAGGATTTTGTTTTCGAATATAGTGTTCTGGTGCCTTGACGGCGGAGTCACATCTCTTCCCATTCCGAACAGAGCAATTAAGCCCGCTAGTACCGATGATACTCTCTTGAGGGGAAAGTAGGTAGGTGCCAGAACATTGTATTTGAATTTCTCACATTTTTTCTAGATGATACTCTCTTGAGGGGCTTCAGTTGGGATGGGACCCGACCGAAGAAGCTTTTGAGATACAATTGAACGAAGTGAAATTTATCCAAAAGGTATACTGCATCTGTAGGAGGAGTAGATAGGTTAGAGAACATTGTATTTGAAAATTCTTAATTAAAACAAACAAAAACAGCAGAGAAATCTGCTGTTTTTGTTTTCCCCAGTATTGTATTCTAGATATTGACATATTCTGTAAAACATTTAATATATCAAATAGCACGTTCTTCTCATTTTCCCTATATATAGGGACTGGGCCATGGAGGACCCAGAGAATAAAAGATGCGCACCATTCGATGCGCGCGTGCTTGTAGAGTGGGTGTTTCCGAGAAGGATGTTTTTCACCCCAACGGAGTACACGCGAATGAATCGTTTCACCTGGCGATCCTGGATCGCCACCCCGATCGCTGTGCTGGGGCTGATCGCGGCCATCGCCGCAACACCCCCGACGGCCGAAGCGAAGGCCAACAACACGACCGCCATCGAACTGGTCGTGGTGAATCACGACGTCACCGTCGCGATCAACGTGAAGTCGGCGACCGCGGAGCTCAAGGAGCTCGCTGGTCTCCACGTCGCGTGGCAGATCAAGGAAACGGCTGTCATGGAGATCGCTGCGAACACGGCGAACGGCGGTAACGTCTACCAGGCGAACAACAACGACGGCACGGCGACGATCAACGTCACGCCGACGCCGGTCACGGACAACACGGCGCAGGTGGCAAACGATACGAACTTCAAGATGCAGACGAACATCTCACCGCAGGCGACGTCCCGAGGTGGCGTCGTTCTGGCGTCGACTGCCGGCGGCGGATGGCTGGAAAGCTTGGCCGCCCTTCTGGGTGGCCGGCTCGACGGGCGCGTCTCGTAGCAAGCACCTTGGGGAACTCCTCTCCCGCCGTCGTAGCGACGACGGCGGGAGTAGGGGTCCGCTTTTTCCTCCAATCTTATTAAGTACCACACTTAGCCAAAGAGCTCTGTGTGGGCTTTTTGTTTTTCATGCGTTTGTTGTATAATCTTTTTTGTAGTAGAACACCCACCTCCAACGCTGGAGCCTGTGTTATGCAGAAGTTCGCCCTCGGACACAACCAGAAGGGGACCAACGAGAAGAAGCGTGGTAAGCCTGGATGGAAGCCGGTCAAGTAGGAGGTGATCAAGATCTGTGTCCCGAAGAGCGATGTCTGCTCTTCGGGACATCGCTATTTCTAGCAGGACTGGACAAAACCCTTAAACAGGGGTAATATACAAAACGAACAAGAAGTGCCAACCTTCCCCATCCCAACCAAGGGAGCATTCCCGCAATGATGTCACATGCCAGAAGCGCGTGCGGAAAGGGTCGTCCCGCTGGACGTCGTAAGAAGGCAGGCCACCGCAAGCCCCTGCACAAGGGGCGCAAGTGGAGACAGCGAGGCTCCAAACGGCGCATTCGGCAGTAACATCGCACCTCGACAACAGTGTCGAAGTGCACAATCAACGCCCCCGGGAGCATCGCGCTTCCGGGGGCAACTTCGTTATTCTGGGAGAAAATTAAATGTTATAATTATCCTTAGATTTTATTGTCGTAAGAATATATGAAAGAGCAATTTGATTGGAAGACTTCAAAGCTGGCTGTACAAAAGGAAGAGATGCAACCAGAACAACTAGATTTATTTATTGATAAGTTACCCAACGAACTTATTTCTAGAAATATAGATATATTAAAAAATTCAACCTTTGTTAAGGGCAAAGAAGGTATTTTCTCTTTAGAGGATTACGAAAAATATTTTAATCTTACTGGTTCTTACAAAGTTTCAGATTTAGAAGCACTAGGTTGGGCTAAAGAATTTTTTACACAGAGGGAGGGAAGGTTTTTTGTGAAATCTGGCAATGTTAAGGAGTACCTTATGAGAGGGCCACGTTACATATGTGCAGTTGACTCTAATCTATCTGTTAGGCAGAAGCTTGAGATTTTGACACAAGATGCAGTGGATGCATTCGCTTTTTTGGAAAAATATAAATTGTCTACAGAAGGTCAATATAAAGACATTGCCTTGGTTTTGGATTATGTAAAAAATTCCGCAGTTACTATATTGAGTGCCTATATATTTAATGAAAAAACTGGGAAATATGATCCAAATGATGAAGCTTATAATACTGAAAAAATAAAGCTAATTGACTTAGTTCGTAAATTTTCTTTTGCTTATTACCTGGCTTTGTTAGATAGATTAGATCAAGGTGTGTTAGATGAGTTACTGAAGTTTGATTTGGCAGGAACATTGGGTGAGGCTTCTGAAAAATTAAAGCACGACTTCGAAAGTCATACATTCTATAACGATGCACTTTCAAGACCCGAAGCCAGCCACCCTTTGGCTATACTTGGATCTACTGGAATGATTTTATCGAAACACGAACATACTGATACTGTGGTGGGTATGCCCTCTGGGTCTACTGAAATCGCGTGTGTGTTGGCTGAGGCTTATGAGAGCTTTCTAAAACGACCTTGTGAGGTAGTATTATTACCTATATCGAGACATACAGGTAAGCAGCTAAATGTCGGGGAGGAAGATAACGACGTTGCTCTAAGTAATTTTTTGTCTTCTGTAAAAGACAAATTGGAAGGGAAAAATGTGGTTATTGTGGATGATAATTCTTCAACAGGTGGTACTATAGAGAGAGCACGAGATGTGATTGTTCAGGGTACGAATCCTGGTAGTATCGTAGCTACAGTCGTCGAGGCAGATTTGATACGTTCAGGTATTGATAGGAATAGTAAAAAAAGAGATAAAGTTGCTCATCCTATCTTGTATGAGTCCTCGGTTTCAGTGCTGCCTGTGTCTAGACGCATTAGAGAGAAATATGATTTAAAGCAAATTATGGAAATCAATCAACTTATAAAATTTTATAAAGAAAAAATCAAAGAAGCAAAGACTTTAGCTGAAAAGATAAAATATGAAGTTTTTATTGATGACTTGGAAAATCCGACAGAGACAGTGCTTGAGTCTGCTAAAGCCGAAGATGTTCTAGATAAGTTTCAAGGAACTTTCCTATCTAATTTTTATGCTACCCCTGTAGAACATAATGGTATTGTTTACCCCTCAGTTGAGCATGCCTATCAAGCTGCGAAATTCTCACCTGAGACCTTTTCTTCATTAGACGAATTACAACGTTCAGAATTATCGGAAATTCTGAAGCAGAAAGGTTATGCTCAGCCAGTAGATGATTTTGGTCAGATTTTTACTGAACCTACTGTCACTTCTGGGATTACTAAGGTGGTAGCTAGTAAATTGAGAGAATGGGGCTTTGTCCGTAAAGACTGGGATGATGTACGTATCGAAATAATGATTGATCTCTTGATCCAAAAGTTTAAAAATCCAGAATTAAAGCAAAGACTTCATGAAACCCAGTCTTTATACTTGATGGAGGGTAATGAATGGGAGGATACCTTGTGGGGGGTTTGTAATGGTAAAGGAAAAAATTTACTAGGGAGAACCCTTATGCAAATAAGGAAAATAGAATAAGTTATCTATGAACTGGTTTTTTATTGCTCTAGGTGCGCCGTTTCTGTGGGCGCTTACAAATATTTTCGATCAATATCTTGTCGCCAAGTATTCTACCGGCACGCGAGGTTCTGGGGGCTTGGTGCTGTTTTCTAGTTTGATTGGAATTTTTATTGCACTGGGTGTTTTTCTTTTTGGGTTTTCGGTTTTAGATATCTCTTTGCTTGATAAGTTTCTTCTTTTACTGATTGGCGGGATAAAGATAGCCTGGATAATTCTTTACCTTTTTACTTTAGAGATCGAAGATATTTCTTCTGTGGTGCCGTGGTTCATGACTATTCCTATATTTGGATATATCCTAGGCTATTTGTTTTTGGGTGAAACTTTATCTACTACTCAGCAGTTAGGTTCGCTCGTTACGCTGTTAGGCGTATTCCTGATTTCAATAGATTTCTCAAAGGGTAAAAAGCAGGTTAAATGGCGCCCCGCGCTGTACATGCTTTCTGCATGTTTGCTGGTATCTATTTCTGGAATAATATTTAAATACGTTACAGCAGGAGGGGACTTCTGGGTGTCCTCGTTTTGGGAATACTTAGGTTTGGGCTTGATCGGAGTGTTGATTTATCTGTTTGTGCCCAAATATCGCGATGAATTTATGCAGATGAACAGGGCCGGGGGAGTGAAGATATTTACTTTAAATACTGTCAGTGAAGTATTTGCTACTGTGGGTGACTTCTTAACTAATTTTGCCTTACTCTTAGCACCTGTGGCTATGGTTTATCTTGTTGGTAGTTTCCAGCCAGCTATAGTGCTGTTCCTTACACTTTTGACTACCAAATTTTTCCCAAGCATCGTGAAAGAGAATTTAGATAGAAATATTTTATTTCCTAAAATTCTCGCCATCGTGATCATCACAATAGGCAGTGCAATATTATTTTTGTGATACCCCGTAGTAGATTTTAGTAAGGTCTTAAACCATGCGAAATTGCGTGTAACGCTTTGCTAAAATTCACTACGGGGTGATATAATATTTTATATGCCTGAAGAGCTAGTTTCTAAGGAGCAAAAATTTGCAGATGAATTTAGTATTTTCTCTGTACTCGTTTTTATTTTTGTTATTGGAATCAATTTCTACGTTTTGTATTTTCAGAAGAATTATGATTTCATAGTAGAGACTGCTTGTGACCCTACTCAAGAAGAATGTTTCGAGCGTGACTGCAGTGAAGAAGGTTTCTGTCCGCCGAACAACCTTTCGAATTTCAAAAGATACAGCATAAATGCTAACGACTTTAAAATGTGCGAGAACGAAGACTGCTCGCAAGTCTGCGAGAGCGGGGAGGGTGTGTGTGAGCAAATAGCATGTACCCCCGACGAAGAATTCGGAGAATACTGCGTTTCCCCCGAGTCTAGCGACGAGGAGACTGAGCTTGACCCTGCGACCTTGCCCCTAGGACACTTTAAAGAAGTTGAATAATTTATGAATGAAACAATGGACTACGAGAAAATAATGTCTGACAGGAAGCTTTTCAATAAGACTGTTTACACGCCTCTATCTCAGGCGCTTAAGATCTTAGAAGAGAGGAGGCAGGATAAGGATCTAAAAGCAAAAATTGAGAAGCTTTTGAATAATAATATTCCTGAACCTTTAATGAGGGAAGGCAAGCACGGTGTTCAGTTCAGGCATGTTGCAACACCCAATCATGACACTCGTTGGTTTATAGAGCTTACTAAGGGCCATGGACTTAATACAGTTTTCTTTGAATATCACGGAGATAAGTTTACTCCTAATAATGATTTTAAACATTCTTTGGGTCAGCTTCATATACACAATAATTTAAATAAAAAAGGAGAAAATATTGAGCATAAAATTACCATTGTGGATTTCAATAAATATAACGGCCATACTTTGAAAGATGTTATGACGCTCTGGTCTGAGCCGTTAGTCGCATTTCACCGACAATTATTTGAAGTTTGTGGGTACTCTGAGAAAGATTTCTGTTTTTTTGATTCTTCTCAATGGTTTGAAGACAATGGAGACATGGCGACTAAGTATTATACAAATATGTTATTGATGTTTACCTGTCATGGAATTTTATTTGAGAATTATTTACTAACTGGGACAGAAGGAGATTTCACTAAAAATATATTTTTACCTGCTTTTGAAAAAGCGCAAAGCTTGGCTGGCGTTAAGCCCTTGATTGTACCCATACCGCCGATGGATAATGAAGACGACTCACATTGGATTTCCTATAAGCAAGAAATTAAAACTTTTATAGCACAAAAACAAAATGTCTGAAATAAATTTACTTATCAATACTTGTTATATGGGGATACAAGCACTAGGTGGTTCCGTTAGAAATGTTGCTTTGTATTCTCATCTTATTCCAATTTTATTTGTTCTTTCTTTAG
>CAZUID010000014.1:6477-10945 GCA_964620985.1 uncultured Candidatus Saccharibacteria bacterium
ATTTCAAGGCTAACAGAAGCGTTTTGTCTAGAATATTCCTAGCTTTCTCTACTGCGTTTTCGTTGTGGTTGATTGGTGATTTGATTACTTGGGTATCTAATGACTATACAATTATATACGCCTCCTGGTCATTGTTGGTATATTTTGAAGTTGTGTTTTTCGTCCTTGGTCTTTCTTTTGCCACTATTTTCGTTCACAAAAGAGATTTGTCGATGCCGATAAAGTTCTTGCTGTTTGCTACCACGTTAGTGCCGTTATTTATTACTGTAACGCAGAATTCTGTTACAGGATTTTATCATCCAGCATGTGAAGCTTTCAATAATACCTTCCTAGATAAATACAAATTTTACCTAGAGTTAATTATTCTAACAATCTTGTTCTTGTATATGTTGGTACCATTATTTAAGAACATTCCAAAGAAGGACAAGACGTCCAACCTAATCGTACTAGGCTCAATGTTTTTGTTCCTGTCTGTGTTTAGCGTGACAGAATACCTATCTGCAACTACCGGGTATTATGAGATTAACTTGTATTCACTATTCATTATTCCTGTTTTCTTGATTGCGATCATTTATTCTATTTTTACGTTAGACATCTTCAACGTGAAGGTGGTGAGTACGTATTTCTTGGTGTTTGGCTTCTTGATACTTACAGCTTCCCAGCTTTTCTTCGTTACTGGCTCTACTGATCGATTGCTGACTGGTCTTACCTTGGCGCTTTCCACAAGCCTAGCGTTCTTGTTGTTTAGGAATCTTCATAAGGAATCAGAGCAGAGAGTGTACATCGAAAAGTTGAATGTAAAGTTAGGGGACTTGCTCAAACAGCGTGAATCTCTCGTGCACCTGGTTACTCACAAGGTCAAGGGTTCTTTCACTCGATCAAAATATATTTTCGCAGGGATACTCGATGGTACATTTGGTGATGTGAACCCTGAAGTTAGGAGGCGAGCAGCCCAGGGCCTAGACTCTGACAATACAGGCATACAAACTGTCGACTTAGTGCTTAACGCTTCGAACTTACAAACTGGCGCAGTTAAATACGACAAGAAGCCTTTTGATTTAAAAGAATTAGTAAAGAAGGTTGTTGAGGAGAAAAAGGTTTCTATTGATGCTAAGAATTTACAGATAGTCACTGATATTAAGGATGGAGGTTTTAGTGTTAATGGTGATCAGTTCTGGCTCAAGGAGGCGGTGAATAATCTTATAGAGAATTCAATAAGATACACAAAGGAGGGGACTATAACTGTAGGCTTAGAAAAGTCTGGGGATAAGGTAAGATTCTCAGTTAAGGATACTGGCGTGGGGCTTACTACTGAAGATAGGAAAATCCTTTTCACTGAAGGTGGACGTGGTAAGGATTCTATTAGGGTCAACGTAGATAGTACTGGTTATGGGTTATACTCTGTGAAGTTAATTCTGGATGCACACAATGGCCGTGCTTGGGCTGAGTCTGAGGGTCCTGGTAAAGGCTCACAGTTTTATATAGAGTTGGGATAAGCTTTATTGACTTTTCTAGTTTTTGTGCTACTATTAAATTAGGTGCTCTTCTCTTTTCCCCCGCGCTGGAGTTGATGATGCATAAGATTCTGAAGGTCCTTGCTGTTCTCAGCCTCATCGGATGGGTGGCCACCTTTGTGGTCTCGGTCGAGAAATGGGGATCCAAGGTGGATGCCCCGATTCGCCAGGCAGCCGAGGCTGAGCATGTGGATGAGGTGGCCGAGTATTTGTCGGTCGCTACCAAGAACGCAGTTGAGTTGTCCGGGTTGCGGAATTTTAGCAACCCGGAGTTCGTTCGCTGGCTGGCTCTTGTTTCAGCCACGCGCGACAACGCAAACCTGGCTGACTCCTCATCCCCCTCGCCTCGGGTGATGGAGGCGTTCGAGGCAACTCGTCGTCTCGCTGAGTACGAGATGCCGCCCTTCGGCGTCTCACTACCCGGCAACCCCTGGCTATTCTGGGGGTGGGGACTCATTTCACTAGTCGTGCTCGGCGTCTCTGCAGTCGCGGGACGCAAAGCGTCCACGACAGTGCATGGCGAGCCGACTCGGCAGCCACACCTGCATGCCTGGCATGCAGACTGAGGTTCGTGCATCGACAGTATCAAAGCCCATCGCGTTTCACGCGGTGGGCTGTTCGTTTTTAATTTGTGTAATGTAAGTGCTATAATACCCATATGTCATGGGCTCTGAAAAGAAGATTGATAGTTATGGCGGTTGTGACCGTACTGCTTTTATTGTTCGCTGTTTTTGTGGTCTATCCTTATTTCAACAAGCCTGCTAATTGTACCGACAACAAACAGAACGGTACCGAGACCGGGGTGGACTGCGGTGGTAAATGCAAGATCGCATGCATATTTGAAGCAGACAAAATCTCAATTCTTTGGTCTCGCACTTTTCAAGTGGTAGAAGGTAGGTACAACGCAGTCGCGTATGTTGAAAACAAAAACAAAAATAAAGCCATTGAAAGAATAAATTATAAATTCCGCTTCGCAGATAAAGATAATATTTATATTGGCGAACGTGAAGGCTCAACGACGATACCACCAGCAGGGAAGTTTGCTATATTTGAGCCCGCTATTGATGTCGGTAATTCTATACCAGTTTATACAAATTTCGAATTTACTCAGACGCCTATCTGGGTAAATATTCCAGATGAAAAGATCGACCAATTGCAACTTACAGTTTCTAGTATCAAGCTCGAGGATGATGGTACGGGTCCAAGGCTATCTGCGGAAATAAAAAACAATTCTTTCCTAAATGTGCAGGAGGTGGGTGTTGTGGCGATAGTCTATGACTCTATGGGTAATGCGATAAATGCGAGTCGTACATATCTAGACTCTCTGGCGCCCGACTCAGTCGAAGCTTTGAACTTCACATGGCCCGAAGCCTTCTCTCGTCCCGTGGTCGCTAAAGAGATAATACCTCTATACAATATCTTCTCGACTAAGCTAAAATAATACTCATGGCAGAAAAAGTCCTAAATAGAATAGACTGGATGCTGGTTTTTTTTATTATACCTATAGTTTCAGCGGGGCTGGTGACGATGCGGTCCTTTGCTTCGGGAGAAGGGGCGGGGAGTTTCTTCGATAGGCAGATTATCTGGGTGGCGCTTTCTTTCTTAGTGTTTTTCGTTTTTTCTTTTATAGATTTTAGATTCTTAAAGCGCACAGACGTTATAGTCGCAGTATTTCTCTTTGCATCCTTTGTGCTGTTACTGCTTTTCGCTCTAGGACACGTGGCGAAAGGAGCGAAAAGCTGGTTTGACCTCGGGGGCCTATCTTTTCAACCGGCAGACATGATGAAGCTGGTGCTTGTGCTTATCTTGGCGAAATATTTCTCCAGGCGGCACGTCGAAATCAGAAATATTAAACACATATTCATCTCTGGGTTCTATGCGTTGGTGCCGTTCTGTCTGGTGTTACTTCAGCCCGACTTCGGCTCGGCGATGATTATATTTTTTATCTGGTTGGGGATGGTTCTAGTTTCAGGGATTTCTAAGACGCATTTGTTTATCGTATTTATGGCGGGGGTTGTTATGTTTTTCATATTTTGGACTTTTGTATTTGCTCCATACCAGAAAGCACGTATCAATACTTTCCTACATCCACTCTCTGACATACGAGGCTCAGGATATAACGCTTTTCAGTCAACTATTGCAGTGGGCTCGGGGCAGGTGTTGGGCAAGGGCTTAGGCTTCGGCACTCAGTCTCGACTTAAATTTCTACCCGAATATCAGACTGACTTTATCTTTGCAGCGTTTGCTGAGGAGTGGGGGTTCATAGGTTCAATACTAATTTTGCTTTTGTATGGGCTTGTGATTTGGCGGATTCTCTATTACTCTACGTTGGGAGCTTTTAACTTCGAAATACTTTTCGGCCTAGGTTTTGCGATATACTTAATGAGTCATATATTGATAAATATAGGCATGAATGTGGGGCTTCTGCCAGTGACAGGTATTCCTCTGCCGTTTATGAGTTATGGAGGTTCGCACTTACTGGCGGAATTCGCCGGTTTGGGAATACTTATGAGTATGAAGCGTTATGCTAGGTCTGCGCATCGCGATGATATGCAGAAAGAATTTCTTGGGGTCTAAACTACAATGCAAATAATAGATGGTAGAAAAATTCAAAAAGACATTTTAGAAAAGATAAAAAGCGAAGTAGCGACTTTGCCTTTTCAGCCTGTGTTTTGTGATGTTTTGGTTGGAGATGATCCAGCTTCAGCGCAATACGTAAGAATGAAAGGCAAGACCGCAGAGTCAGTAGGTATTAAATTTCATAATGCGAATTTTCCCAACTCGATTACTACAGAAGAATTAATTAAAGAGATTGAGAATTTAAACAAAATGCCCAACATGTGCGGAGTTATTATTCAGTTGCCTTTACCTACACACATAGCTAGACAGCAAGTGATGGACGCGATAGATCCACGTATCGATGTGGATTGCTTAGGTACAAGTAGAGGAGAGAA
>CAZUID010000015.1:0-10895 GCA_964620985.1 uncultured Candidatus Saccharibacteria bacterium
TTTAGTATCGCTAGAGCGCCGTCAATATCTTTCTCAAGCTCTGCACGCCTCTCTCGCATTGGTGCAATGAAATTCTCTAAGTCCTCAATCAATGCTTCTTTCAAATTCTTGTATTTACCCGCGTGTTCTTTATAGAGTTTCTCAAGCTCTGCTTCAGAGCGAAGTAATTTATGAATAGCATAAACATTCTCAGGCCTTTCACCACTAGAGTCAGTCACAATACTCATCACGCACTTCTTTATTTCTTCATGTGTCGCAAAAAGTGGAATAGTATTGTTGTAACTCTTACTCATCTTGCGTCCGTCTATGCCAGGCACTATCGCCACTTCTTCAAGAATCTTATGCTCAGGCATTTTGAAAGTCTCACCAAATATTCTGTTGAACTTCTCTGCGGTGTCTCGAGCTATCTCTATGTGTTGCTTCTGATCTGCACCCACAGGCACTACGTCTGTATTGTAGAGCAATATATCTGCCGCCATTAGTAATGGGTAGTTGAAAGTACCAACGTCTATTTCTTTATTCTTAGCCTCTGCATCTTTAAACGCATGTGCACGCATTAGGTAAGGCATAGTTGTTATGGTATCGAAAATCCAAGCAAGCTCAGTATGTTCGCTTATGTCTGATTGCTTGAAAAGCACAACTTTCTTAGGGTCCAGTCCTATAGCTAAGAAATCCAAAAGAACGCCTATGATATTTTCTTTCATAGCCTTCGCATCTTGGATCGACTTCATCGCGTGATAGTCCACGATTAGAGCATAAACGTTGAAATCATCTTGCATATCAACCAACTGCTTCATCATTCCGAAATAATTACCAATATGTGGCCTTCCAGAAGGCTGAATGCCTGACAATAATACTTTTTTAGACATAGCATTATATTATCACATTTTAGCTGTTCGGCTATACACACGTTAATAACATTTTTCGTAATTTACGCCCTTGGACAATATTTCTTCCGTGCTAAAATGCTCTCATGGTTAAAAATCCCAAAAACGGCATCCGTCTTCCGCCACAGAGTATTTCTTCTGAGCAGGCAGTGCTAGGTTCTATCATGTTACGCAAAGATGCTATGCATGAAGTAGAAGATGTAATAACTCCTGATTCTTTCTATGCCGAGAAACACAAACTCATATTCCAAGCGATGCTTGATCTCGCAAGCAAGAACGAACCTATAGATATGCTATCTCTGTCGACAAAACTCAAAGATCAGAAATTACTAGAAAGAGTTGGCGGTAATCAATACCTCGCAGAAATAGTAAATACTGTTCCCTCCTCTGCAAACATCAAACACTATGCAAACATAGTACAGAAGAAATACGTTCTTCGAAGTCTTATTGAAGCTGGAGATTACGTTGCCTCTATTGCTTTCGAAGACAACGATGAACACATGGACGACATACTAGACCTCGCTGAAAAGAAAATATTCAGCGTCGTGTCTTCACCTAAAAATCAGAAATTCACAACATTGAAAGACGCACTGCCTGAAGCATTCGAGCGTTTAGAAAAGTTGCACGAGAACAAAGGTATGCTTCGAGGTATTCCTACGGGCTTCAGAGACCTCGACAACATGCTCTCGGGGTTACAAAATTCAGATTTGATAATTCTTGCTGCTCGTCCTTCTGTGGGTAAGACAACACTCGCACTAGACATGGCACGCATGTGTGCGACAACTCACGATAAATCAATCTTGATATTTTCCCTCGAAATGTCTTCTCAGCAACTCGTCGACCGTATGCTCTCAGCAGAGTCTCGTGTTAATGCTTGGAACCTCCGCACAGGTAAACTATCTTCTGATCGAGAATTCTCTCAGCTACGCGATTCTCTGGATAAACTTTCAAAAGCAAAAATATTTATCGACGACCAACCAGGCAACTCTATCGTACGCATGAAGGCTCTTGCACGACGCCTCAAGGCCGAGAAAGGCCTCGACTTGATAGTTGTCGACTACTTACAGCTCATGACTACTTCCAAGAATCATGATTCTATGGTTAACCAAGTGACTGAAATATCTCGCTCACTTAAAAGCTTGGCAAAAGAGTTAGACGTGCCAGTGCTAGCACTTTCCCAGCTATCTCGTGCAGTTGAATCTCGCGGTGGTAAGCCTCGCCTGTCAGACCTTCGTGACTCTGGATCCATAGAGCAGGACGCAGACGTTGTGATGTTCATTCACCGTGAAGATAAAGGTAAAGATGAATCTGAGCAGACCAACATCGCAGAAATATTGATAGAGAAACACCGAAATGGACCAACTGGTAAAGTTGATCTATACTTCGACGGCAAAACTACAAGTTTCTTAAACCTAGAGAAGAGCAGTCTTAGCGAATTCGCTCCTTCTAAAGTCGGTGGCGAATTAGATGAATTCTAGTTATGGACGTAATAGATAAATTAACTGAAGTCTTCAAAGAATTCCCAGGCATCGGCGAGCGTCAGGCTAGGCGTTTTGTTTATTTCCTAATGCGTAGAAACGGCGAATATAGCGCGAATCTAACTAAATTAATTACAGAACTCAAAAAAGAAGTCACTCAGTGTAAAGAATGTTTTAGATTTTTCCTCTTAAATCAAAATGGAGATAAATTGTGCGAAATTTGTGGCGACACGAATACCGACCCGAGTGTAATAATGGTAGTCGAGAAAGATTCTGATCTAGAAAGTGTACGCAAAAGTCGAGCATACCAGGGTAAATATTTTATTCTTGGAGGACTAGTACCGATAGTAGAAAAAACAACTAAAAGACAGGTCCGCATAGAAGAATTGAAACAGAAAATAGGGAAAGATTCTAAAGAATTAAAAGAAGTCATCCTCGCCTTCTCTCTCAGCCCTCAAGGTGACCACACAGATCACTACGTGCGAGGTGAAATAAAAAATATAACTGAACCTTTGGGTATTAAAATATCTTCTCTAGGTCGCGGACTCTCCACTGGCACTGAGCTTGAATACTCAGACAACGATACTCTCAGAAACGCATTAAAAAATAGACAGTAAATTAAAAACCCTGTTTCCAGGGCTTTTAATTATTTAATCGCGGTTATTTTTACTTTAAAGAATGGCTGTCGGTGACCGTTTCTTCGGAGGTATCGGGACTTCTGCTTGTATTTCATTACTAGGACTTTTCGAGCTCGGCCGATTTCCATGATTTCAGCATCTACTTTAGCACCATCAATATAAGGTGTGCCGATTGAGGTGTCTTTACCGTTATCAACAAGAAGAACCTTGTCGAAAGATACTTTATCCCCTTTCTTGAATTCACCCTTTATTTTCTCAATCGAAAGAGTAGCCCCCTTGGAGACCTTGTACTGCTTTCCACCTGTTTGTATGACTGCAAATTCCATAAGTCTTATACTATATGATTTTTTATAAAAATGCAACTCCAACCCAGAAATGAAGAAGTCGCCCGAGAGGGAGACCCCTTCGGACGACTCGTTTTGTGTAAATACCGACTTTCACAACTTCAGGGCGATTTTGACCATGTCGGTAAAGGTCGTCGCCCGCTCTTCTGCAGAGAGTGCTTCACTCAAGTTGAGCAGATCGTCACTGATTGAGAGGATAGTGAGAGCCTGGATCCCGGCCTTTGCACTCAGAGTGTAGAGCTCTGCAGTCTCCATCTCGATAGCACAGACACCATACTCGGCGAACGTCTGCCACGCCAGACTGTCGTAGAACGTGTCAGTTGAGAAGATGTTGCCGACACGAACATGAACCTGCATGTCCTGCGCTATTTCGTGCGCTCGAGACAGCAAATCCCAGTCCGCCACGGGGGCGAAACTCATCCCTCCGAAACGTCTTGTGTTCATGGCGGAATCCGAACACGAACCCATCGCGAGAACAACACTCCGAAGCGGAAGATCTGCTCGCATGGTACCAGCACTGCCGATCCGAATGATCTGTCGTACTCCATAGAACTTGATCAGCTCATTCACGTAAATGGACAAGGTAGGCATACCCATGCCGGAGCCTTGCACTGACACTCTGCGACCATCCGAGGTCACCCCAGTATATCCCAGCATGCTACGGACGGTGTTGTAACAAACAACCTCCGTGAGGAATGTGTCGGCTACCCATTTCGCTCGAAGTGGATCTCCGGCGATAAGAACCTTGGAAGCAATTTCCCCATCTTTCGCAGCGATGTGAATACTCATACCGATCTCTCCGCGGTGAAAGAAAACTACTCTGATACTGCCCAACTCAACACTATATGGTATTGTGTTTTTCGTCAACAAGACAAATAACAATCACTATCTTTGAAAAAGAATGCGTTTTTGTTATACTTTACCTATGCAAACCAAATTTATCGAACAGTACTTTTTCTTCGGGCTGTTGCTCGGGACTCTCCTTTTCACTTTTTTAATATTTAAGCCGTTTTGGGCGGTGCTAGTTCTCGGTATGTCTTTCGCAATAGTGCTCCACCCCGTATTTACTTGGTTCCAGAAAAAGCGCCTCCCCAACTGGCTAGCTTCTTTCTTGACTGTTCTATTATTTATTATATTGCTCTGCATTCCGCTACTATCTATCGGTGGTATGGTCTTCAATCAAAGCCAAAACGTCTACCACGCTATAATCAACCAAGGTTCACCCGAATCCCTAATAGGCGCACTAGATACTTCTATCAACAACATGCTACCGAATGGGGTATCAATAAACGTCAGCGAGAAAATCTCAAACATCGTGTCATTACTCTCTGACAACATCGCGCAAATATTCAGCACCACCATCTCCGCGATATTCTCTTTCATCTTGATGCTTCTGGTTATTTTCTACTTCTTAAAAGACGGCACAAAGTGGCGAGAAGCAATGATTGTACTCAGCCCTCTCGCTGACAAAGATGACGAGAAGATAATCTCAAGACTTTCTTTAGCTGTAAATAGTGTTATAAAGGGTTACTTATTCATAGCCATAGTTCAAGGAATTCTGATGGGCTTCGGACTTTGGTTCTTTGGCGTTCCCAACCCTGCACTATGGGGAGTACTAGCGGCAATAACTTCCCTACTGCCAACAATAGGCACTGCATTTGTATCTGTACCTTCAATAATATTCTTGCTCGCTACTGGCAACACCACAGGTGCTATCGGTCTTATGATCTGGGCAGTAGTAGTTGTCGGACTTGTAGACAATGTTCTGAGTCCATTCATTGTAGGAGGTAGAACCAACATCCCATCACTTATAATATTGTTCTCTGTTTTGGGAGGAATATCTTTCATGGGTCCTATCGGTATACTCGTCGGGCCTCTAACTGTCAGTCTGCTTTACACATTGATTTCAATATACAGGAACGAATTCAAGCAAGGCGTAGTCTAAAACACAATGTCTCTTAAACTTTACAACACCCTGACGCGTACAAAAGAAGAATTCTCCCCCTTAGATCCTAACGAGGTGAAGATGTACACCTGCGGGCCGACTGTCTACAACTATGCCCACATAGGTAACTATCGCGCATATATCTGTGCGGATATACTGAAGCGTGCACTTGTGTTATCTGGCTACAACGTTTTACACATCATGAACCTCACTGATGTAGACGACAAGACTATTCGTGATTCACAAAAGGAAAACAAAAGTCTTAAAGAATTTACCGAATTTTACTCAGAGAAGTTCTTCGAAGATATGAATTCTCTAAATGTTCTCTCCCCGGAGAAATTCACCAAGGCAACAGACAACATCGACGCGATGGTAGAGTTAATAGAGAAATTAATCAAAAAAGATCTAGCTTATAGAAGCGACGATGGTAGCGTATATTTCAATATAAAAAGATTCAAACACTACGGCCAACTTTCTAATATAGTTCTCGAAGAACAAAAAGAAAATGCTCTAGGTAGAATCAAAAACGACGAATACGAAAAAGACAACGTGCAAGACTTCGCATTATGGAAGGCTTGGGACGAAACTGACGGTGATGTATTCTGGGAGACAGCACTAGGCAAGGGTCGCCCTGGCTGGCACATAGAATGCTCTGCGATGAGTATGAGATTCCTGGGCGAACAACTCGATATCCATACTGGTGGAGTGGACTTGATATTCCCCCACCATGAAAATGAAATAGCTCAATCCGAAGGCGCAACTGAAAAGCAATTTGTAAGGTATTGGCTACACAACGAGTGGCTACTTGTTGATGGCAAGAAAATGGCCAAGTCTGCTGGGAATTTCTACACTCTAAGAGATATCATTGCGAAAAATATTAACCCTGTTGCTTATAGGTTCTGGCTTTTAATGGCCCACTACCGCACTAGGGTAAACTTTGTACTCGACACAGTTGAAGGCGCAGAAACTGCTCTAAAACGCCTCTACGGGCTCTATAAAGACCTAGGTGAAGAGATTGGCGAGGTAAGCTCTCTGTACCAAAATAAGTTAAAAGCATTCATAGAGGACGACCTAGACACCCCGCAAGCAATATCCTTAATGTGGGAATTATTGAAAGATAACACGGTTTCAAATGCAATCAAGAAAGCTACCCTTCTTGATTTCGATAATGTTCTTGGACTTGGGCTTAAAGACCTAAAAGACGAAGACATGCCAGAAGAAGTTAGAGTATTAGCCATCGCACGCGAAGAAGCTCGTAAGAATAAAGACTTTAAGCTTTCAGATGAACTCCGTGCGAAAATAAATTCTCTAGGCTACGAAGTCAAAGACACTGACTCTGGACAAAAAATATCCAAAATATAGTTTGCATCAATAATTTAACGTGATATTCTTTTAGAATGGTTAAAACAATAATCAACACACCAAACACAAAGGACGCAGACGTGGTTTTCGTATCTGCTCCTTATGAAAAAACAGCTTCAAGTCACAAAGGCACAGCCCAGGGCCCTTCGGCCGTCATCGAACAGCTCAATCACCAGATAGAATTCTTTGATCGCAAGAGGAAGCTTAGCCCATGCGATTTTATAAAGTCTGCACATGTAGATTTAAAAAATATAGAAAACTTATCTCCTGCTGAAAATGCAAAAAAAATACAAGACACGTGTGGCTCATGTATTAATGGTGGTAAATTTGTCTTCTTGCTAGGCGGTGAACACGCAGTATCAATCGGATATTTAAAAGCCCTAGCTTCAAAATACAATCCTAAAGATGTCACCATACTTCAGATAGACGCACATTGTGATTTGCGTAACGACGACAGTGACTATAGTGACCACCCTTCGGACCTAGCACACTCAACCGTCATGCGTCGCGCAAGTGAAATGGGCTACAGTATCGTACAAGTAGGCATCCGCACTTATTCAGAAGACGAACATGCATACTTCAGTAATAAGAAAAATAAAATAACTGTATGGCAATGGGGCAACGGCAAAAAAGCTCCGAGCGTAGATCAAATACTGAAAAGTATAAAAACGAAATACCTCTACATATCTATCGACGTAGATGGCTTCGACCCAGCACACATGCCAGGCACTGGCACTGCTGTCCAAGGCGGACTCGAATGGTGGTATGGTATTTCCCTACTTGAAAAAGCAATCAATAAAAAAGAATTAATAGGCGCAGATATAGTAGAAGTATCTCCACTTGAAGGTTCAGTACTTACTGAATACGGAGCTGCTCAGCTTGCGTACACTATGATGGCAG
This sequence comes from uncultured Candidatus Saccharibacteria bacterium, assembly GCA_964620985.1. Classification (GTDB taxonomy): domain Bacteria; phylum Patescibacteriota; class Minisyncoccia; order Phycocordibacterales; family UBA9973; genus UBA9973. Next base: position 7,555 of record CAZUID010000015.1, read on the forward strand.
GCAAATTCGCTAAGAAACTGAAATAATAGACAAAAAGAAACCGCTCACAGAATTGGTTTCTTGTGAGCGGTGTTTTGCTCGCACATTTGTTTTTGCCCCGGCGGGCGGGAGGAGTAAACTCATCCTCCCTGCCCGATGTGTGGCCATTCACTCGAAGGCCAACACATACTTGGTCGCCTTGCGCGGATCAAGCTGGTGCCAAATCCGCAAATTGACGGCCCCCTTCGCCAGACCCTCAACTTCGAGAATCTGAAGGAAGATGACAACCGGCTCGCCCGTGACTTCGCTGAAACGATTCTCGCGAAGCCAGTTGCTGGCTGTGACTTTCGCCAACTTCGGGTTGTCCACAGCCGTCTCGAACTGGGTCTTGGGCACATCGTGCGTGCCCGTAACCACAGCCCGCACGCTGATGACCCATCGACCACCTACCTGAGTTGAAGAAAGCAGGTGGGTGGTCGTGTCCATCGAGACGAGGTAGTTCGGCGGGGCTGCCGGCCCTGTGGAGCTCTCGCCGCAAGCGGTGAGGCCGATAACGAGAGCAAAAATGGAAAGGACGTTGCGCAGCATGGGTATTCTCCGGTTGAGGGACGCGCGGGATTGCGCACTTCTATATGTAGTATAGCACATTCAGTATAAAAAGTCAATAGGTAAATTACCTTTATAAATAAGGTTGCTGTCCTCGATTCCTTAACATATCATATATGATACGCTAAGGAATCATTGTGTTTGATTTGGTTTGGGAAATCCTTCGACGGTAGATAAACAAAACCAAAGTAATATTTAAAATTATAAAATATATACCGAAAGACGCGGTAGAAAAATTCCAATTTTGAATCACCAAAAGTCCTACAATGTTATTTAAAATACCAGGCACATAACCGAGCGCTGTCTCTGTCTCTGGATGAGTCCAGGATTTCGTAAGGGTCGGAATAGAAGCTACCGCATCTGCTAAAATTGCAAAAACCAAAGCCAGAGCTGGATTTTTCGTAACCACCCAAAATATAATCGCAAGTAAAGACAAAGCACCGCACCATATATCAAAAGCCCCCAAATGCCAGTAAGCATTTTTCTTGAAACTAGCTACCACCAAAACTACTAGAGGTACAAACCCCGCCAAAAAAACCGGTAGCATGGAAAAACCAGCACCTGCTTTATATTGAAAATAAACACCAATAAAGGGGGCGAGCATCCAGAAAAACCAAGTTACGAAATTTGGCTTAGTGGTACCGCGCAAAATATCTCTAATATAGAAGTACAGCCCGAAAGCACTGAAAACTATAGTAATGAAAATAAATTTCTGAGGAATCATTTTATATTCCCTCTTTCTTTAGTTGCTCTACTAGCTCGCGTTCTTTGCGAGAAAGTTTAGTTGGAAGTTTGATGTGTAGCTTTATCAACAAATCTCCACGCTTGGACTTGCTAGGTACGCCTTTGCCTTTGACTCTTAGGATTTCATTGATTGATACGCCTTCTGGAATCTTAACATCAATTTTGCCATCAAGAGTCTCTATTGGATACTCAGCACCGAGGAGTGCATCTGAGAGTTTCAAGTTTAAATTCATTACCAAGTCGCTTCCCTCTCTTTTAAATACAGCATGCGGAGCAACATTTATCTTGATGTACAAGTCGCCAGTAGAACCTTTCGACACTGCTTCTCCCATGCCAGTCATGCGGATCATCTCACCGTCACGAATCCCGGCTGGGATGTTTATAGTTACCTCTTCTTCTTTCCGCATCACGCCGGCACCCTTACATTTCTCACATACTTCTTTCGGTACTTCACCTGCACCCATACATTTCTCGCAGATTTTCGTAGTTGAAATCACACCCAAGAAAGAGCGCTTGGCTTCATGGATCTTGCCTTGACCATTACAGTTTTTACAAGTTTCCATCTTGGTACCAGCTTTTGCCCCAGAACCATGACAAGTATCACAGTTGGATGTTTTAGTAAGTAGGACTTTGCGAGTAGTGCCAAAAATAGAATCCGCGAAAGATATTTGAATCTCAGTTGAGATATCTCGTCCGCGACGAGCTTGTGGACGTCCACCGCCCATACCTCCAGCAAAGAAATCACTGAATATATCATTGAGGTTACCGAAATCAAAATCTGCCCCACCATTCTGGAATCCAGAAAAGTCGAATCCTTCGAAACCTGCACCTCCTTGGAAACCACCGCCACCCATGTTCTCAAATCCTGAGCCGAACTGGTCATACTTGGAACGCTTAGATTCATCAGAAAGTACCTGATAAGCTTCGTTAACTTCTTTAAACTTTTTCTCGTCACCCTCTTTCTTGTCAGGATGATATTTATGCGCAAGTTTATAGAACGCCTTCTTTATTTCGTCTTTGGAGGCACTCTTATTAACTCCTAATATGTTGTAGTAGTCTTTTGACATAAATATTTTATAGCACAAAAAACTAAAAAATCAAAATAGTTTTAGCGACGTCCTAGGACCTAGCGCCCAGAGCCTAATTGCTATCTAAATCATCGGTTCTGCCTCTTGGGAAGATATTTTCTTCTCCTCTTCTTCCTCGATTTCCTCACCATCTTTAGCAACCTTTCTAGTCTTGCCTTCGATAATGGCTTTCTCTTCTGAACTACGGATAATGGTAGCTTCTTCTTCGGCAATGAGCTTCGCAGCGGCATCTTTCGAGATAGAATATTTACGATGAGAAGCGTCTATTATTTCCTGTCTATAAGACGGATGTGTTGGGGGTAAAATTCTCAAAGTTTCTGCTGAGAATGGATCGTAGGATTCTCCGTCGATTGTCATCTTTATATAAAATTCTGTAACCGCAAGGTTGATCATATCCTTAACATCGAAAAGCGGAGCAAACTCTGGCTTTAACTTTACTGCATCCTCACCACCAACACGGAAAGTAATAATACTTCCACAATTACCGAGAACTGCTTGGTGAACTTTAGGAATAATCTGACCCACATACTGGTGTGCCATCGTTAAGTTAAGTCCGTACTTGCGAGCCTCTGAAAGGATATTTTCAAATGTTTGGGTTACTACGTTCTGAAACTCGTCGACATATATATAGAAATCTTTTCGGTCTTTTTCTGGGATAGCTGCGCGCTCCATGCCAGCCTGCTTGATCTTGGTTAAAAATATTGATCCCAAGAATGAAGAGTTCTCTTCGCCCAGACGACCCTTAGAGAGATTGATCAGCACTATCTTCTGCTCATTCATCAGTTTACTGATGTCGATTTTATTTTCTTTCTGTCCGAAAATATTTCGAAGCAGTGGATCAGAGAGGAATTGACCCAACTTATTAACTAAAGGAATGATGGCGTCCGTGTCGAACTTCTCAGACCAGTCTGCGAATTCGATAGC
>CAZUID010000016.1:0-8116 GCA_964620985.1 uncultured Candidatus Saccharibacteria bacterium
GACTATTATAGCTTTTGTTCTCCCTTTAATAGGTTTGGTTTTTGTCATTCCATCTTTCTTAAGTAGTTATTCTAGTACACTTAACGATCTAGGTATCTAACGTATGATAGATTCAAAAAAGAGAGCACAAATACTGATAGTAGACCTAGGCTCTCAATACACGCAAATTATCAGACGCAGTCTGCGGTATTTAGGTTTTCATTCGGTTATTGTGCCTCCGGCTGAGGTATTGAAATGGACAGAAGAAAACCCACCTAAAGCAATAATATTTTCAGGAGGGACTATAAATATTTCTGATTCTGATGTACCCCAGATTCCAGAAGAAATTCTACATTTAGGAATTCCTGTTTTAGGAATTTGCTTAGGTATGCAATGGATAGCATATACTCATGATAAAAATTCTATCCAAGCAGTACCAGAGGGTAAGTCGTATGGCCCAGTAGAAGTAAATTTCGAAGATAATCCACGTAGCGTTCTTTTCCAAAATTTAGATAATAAAATAAATGCTTGGTCTTCTCATGGAGATTCAGTAAAAAATATTCCAGCTGGTTTTCGCACGATAGCGACTTCTAAAGGTGGAGTAGTCACAGAAGCTATGGAATGTGTCGAAAAAAATATATATGCGGTGCAATTTCATCCTGAAGTCGAAGAAACTCAAGATGAAAATATTATTTTAAATAACTTTGTCAGTAATATTTGTGGATGCGAAAAAGATTATTTCCCCAAGGATGTTATAAAAGAAATCCAAGAAAATACTAAAAATATTTTAGGTGATGGGGTTGCTATTATTGGTGTTTCTGGCGGGGTGGACTCTACTGCTCTTGGTGCAATGCTTGCGCCAGCTCTAGGGGAAAAGTTGAAAGCATTTTTCATCGATACTGGAGGTATGCGTAAGGGTGAAGTGGAGAAGGTGCAAGCTATAGCGAAAAAGGCCAAGATTAATCTTGAAGTTATAAATAAATACAAAGATAAATTCGTGCAAAGCATAGGCACCACAATAGATGCAGAGGAGAAGCGTGCAAGGTTCCGCGAAGTATACGGAGAAGTATTTAAAGACGTGGCACATTCTTATCAAGCGACGCACATGATTCAGGGGACGCTCGCTACAGACTTGATAGAGTCTGGTAGTCTGGGTAAGAGCGCTTTAATAAAAACGCATCATAACGTGGATCTTGATTTAGGTCTGAAGGAGATAACACCATTGGCTGATTATTTTAAATTTGAAGTTAGAAGCTTTGCGCATGAGTTTGGTCTAGATGAATTAGTCTCTAAGCGGCAGCCTTTCCCAGGCCCGGGGTTGTATCTGCGAGTGGTGGGCGTGCCAGTTACCGATGAACTGCTAGAGATTGTCCGTGAGGCTGACGATGTTGTTATGGAGATTTTAAAGAAGTATAATTTATATGAGAAAATTTCTCAGACAATTGTTGCACTCTTGGGGACCAAGACTGTTGGGGTAAAGGGTGATGGCCGAGTGTATGGTTACTCTATAGTAGTTCGCACGGTTGAAACAACAGACTTTATGACCGTTAAAGGGTTTTATCTACCTCAAGAAGTGTGCGAAGAAATAATAAGCACTCTCGCACGTCATCCTAAGGTGGTTAGAGTGTTTTTCGATTTCACACCTAAACCACCCGCAACCACAGAATTCGAATAGAATTTATGCTTGAATTTACAAAAAAAGAAATATCTCTAATGAACAAGCTTAATACTCCAGCTAAGGTGCAGGATTTTCTTAATAGTTTAAGTTTTAATTTCGAAGAAGACGGCAGACCAACTTTAAAATCACCAATGCAGGTACTTCGTACCGGTAGCGCGCACTGTATAGAGGGAGCTATCTTGGGGGCGTATATTTTATCTTTACATGGGTTTGAGCCGTTGGTGTTGCACCTCGAAGCTACCAAAGGGGACTTCGATCATGTGATAGCGCCTTTTAAAGTAGATGGTCTTTGGGGTGCGCTTTCGAAAACCAATCATGCAGTCTTGCGATATCGTGAACCGATTTATAAAGATATCCGCGAGCTAGTGATGTCGTATTTTCATGAATACTTTTTAGATAATGGCAAGAAAACTCTACGTAAGTATTCTAAACCTTTAAACCTCACCACATTTGAACACGACTGGCCGACATCGTATGAAAATCTATGGGGGATAGATGAGGAGTTGGATAGAATCAAGCATTATGATATTGTAGGGGAGGCAAAATTAAAAACTTTGCGAAAAGCAGATGCTATAGAGATAGAAGCGGGCAAGATTGTAGAATACAGAAAATAATTTATGCCAAAGAAAGATACGGTAAAAAAGGTAATGCTTTTTGGGACTTTCGACGGATTGCATCCTGGGCATTTGGATTTCTTTAAACAAGCGCGGAGTATTGCAGGGGACAATGCTTTTTTAATCGTGTCTATTGCGCGAGATAAAAATGTTTTCAAGATAAAAAATCACACTCCACATCTAAACGAAAAGGCGAGAATGGCCCTACTTAGAAAATGCGAATTGGTAAATAAAGTCGTTCTCTCTGGGGCAAGTGATCATCTGCCACATATCATAAAAGAAAAACCTGACATAATAGCCTTAGGGTATGATCAGACTCATTATGTGGCAAATCTCCAAAAAGACTTGAGAAATAACGGCTTGAAAGTTCAGGTCAAAAGACTCTTGCCTTACAAGGCACACATATATAAAAATAATCTCTTAAGGAAGAAAAACACTAGATAGCTCTATCTAACGTCTCGTAGTCTTAGAGATACCAATGCACCGAAGAACATAACAGCGCTCAGTACGAAGAATATATATTTGAAAGATGGCACTAAGTATAGTACAGGTATCGCTACGAGAGGTGCAACTATGAATGATAGTGGCATAGTGTTGCGGAAGAAACTTATCACATCATCGTCTTCTTCACTTACGGATTTGAAGAAATAAGTTTCGCTCATTACTTCGATAGTCGCAGCGCCGACACGAGTCATGAATAAGATTCCAGCCCAAAGCCAGAAATTCGGCATAACAAAGAATGGAATAAAGGCTAGAGAGAAAGCACTTACCAGAAACCCGATGGTTAGTATTTTCTTCTCGCCGATTTTGTCTGATAATTTCCCTAGAGGGAAGCCCAAAAATACAAATGGTAGAAGCATGATACTAAACATCCCGCCTATTTCAGCCCAGCCGAAATTCATATAGTTCACTAAGTATATCGGGGTGTAGATAATCATCCAAGCAAAAAAGAATCTTAAGAGAAAATTGAGCACATAAATTCTGGATATGTTTTTGTTGTTGATGAATACTCGGGCAGTCTTGATGACGGGGACCTTCTTGTATTTAGGGTCTTTGAAGTTTTTCAAAAATATAATGAAAATTACAGAGAATAACAAAATAAACCCAGCGGAGAATAGGTAGATACCCTTGAAAGAACTCTTGGCGATAATCGATCCTGAGATTACCTGTGATATTACCCAAGCAGAGTTTATGATCATGAGATACATTCCACGAGCGCTTCCGATGTTTCTCTTAGATGAGAAATCTTCGATAAATATATCCAGCGACGCTAGGATAAAGTTAGTCGATACGAAATAAAGTATGAATGAAGCGACAATGACTGAAGAATTATTACTGAACGCTAAGCCTAAGTAAGATAGTAAGGTTAAGACTCCGAATACTAGAGTGGTCAGGCGGTTGCCAATCTTTGTCAGCAAGTCGGGCATCTTAAGCATTAGAAGAATAGACAACACCGAAGAGACAATGTAAGTGATACTGACATTGTAAGCGTTTATGTGATTTTCTAAGAAGCTTGAGTTTATGTAAGACGTCAGGGCCATCGGTATGGAGAAGAGAAACCCTGCTATGTAGATGATTTTTCTATTATGAGCAATCATTTTATACGCTGAGTACTACAGGTATTACGAGAGGTCTTTTAGCGGTTTTTTGATAAAGATATTTTGAAACTGTTTCTCCGAGATCGTTCTTGATGTAGTCGAAATCTATCGGATTCATTTTAGCAGTTGCATCTTCTACGCTTTTCTTGATTAGAATTCTAACTTGTCTTAGAAGCTCTTGATTTTCTTTCAAGTAAACGAAACCACGAGATATGAGGTCTGGAGATTTCTTAAGTTTGCCAGTTTTCTGGTCGACTATCGCAAGTATCACGAACATGCCGTCTTGGGCTAGCATCATACGGTCGCGGATAACTACGTCTTGAGCGTCTCCCACAGAAACGCCGTCAACCATCATTAGCCCTGCTGGAGCTTTCTCTTTACGTACAGAGATCTTCTCGCCATCTGGGGAAATTTCTATGATAGAACCGTTGTCTGGCACAACCACGTTAGCTTCAGGCATGCCTAGCTCCACCGCTAGCTCTTTGTGTAGTTCGAGGTGGTAGTGATGACCGTGAATCGGAATAAAGAATTTCGAATGGACTTTCTTGTGAAGCCACTTGATATCTTCTTTGTTGCCGTGTCCAGTTGCGTGCACGAAGTCCTCACCTGGAGTTCGGTAACTTATTATTTTGACACCTTGCCTAGAGAGTCCATCTTTCATTTTCTGCACCTGACGTTCGTTGCCTGGGACAATAGATGCAGAAAGAATCACAGTATCTCCTTTTTTAATTGAGAATTTCTTGTCGGTTTTGTTGGCTGCGCGGTTTAGTCCTGAGAACTCTTCACCTTGTCCTCCAGTAGTGAGGATTATTATTTTGTTGGGTGGATAGTTGTCTACTTCTTCCATTGGGATGATTGTGCCTTTCTTAGGGCTGAAAAGGCCTGCTTCGAACACTACATCCATGTTGGTTTTCATTGAGCGACCATTAAGCGCAACTTTCTTACCGAGCATCTCCGCAATCTGGATAACTTTCACTAGGCGACTGATGTGAGAAGCGAAAGCTGCTATGATAAGTCTGCCACTATTTTTCCTGATTAAGTTTTCGAGTCCTTGGTGTACTTTGATTTCTGGAAGAGCGAAGCCCTCGTTCTCTATGTTGGTAGAGTCTGTCATCAAAAGCAGAGTCTTGGCTTTATCGAATATGGAATATTCTTTTTCTTCGTTTGGAGATACTATACCGTCGACTTGGTCGAGTTTGTAGTCACCAGGGTTTACTATCCAGCCATGCTTGGTCTCGATAATTACACCCATTGAGTCGGGGATAGTGTGGGTTACTCCCCAGAATTTAATTCTTATTTTTCCACAAGTGATAACCTCGTCTTTCTCGACGATGTTTTCTTTCATCGCAGGAAGTTGTGGGAATTCTCCTGCTCTTTTTCTCATCAACAGCGCGGTTAGGTTTCTTGAATATACTGGTGGGTTGCCGATACGAGAGAGCACTATAGGTACGCCTCCGATATGATCTAGGTGTCCGTGAGTTATTATTAGAGCGCGAATCTTATCCTTCCTTTCTTCTAGGTAAGTAGTGTTTGGGATAACGTAGTCTACTCCTGGGGTTTCCTCAGTAGAGAAGTGCATACCAGCGTCGATGACTACGATATCGTCATCTATCTCAATAGCGGTCATGTTCTTACCTATTTCTTCCACTCCACCCAATGGAATGATTCGGATTACTCCTGGTTCTGGTGGGGGTATCTTGCCATCTCCTTGCATGTTGTATTGACCTTTGTTTGGGTAAGGACGGCTACCACCTCCGCCTCGGCCGAAGCTTTTCTTGGAGTATTGGTAGGTTGAGTTCTTGGTTTGGCGTCTTTTTTCAGGAGAAGATTTGTGCCCACCCGCCGTGTGAGGAGAGTGATGAGCATTGTGTTGTGGGTGTGCGTGAGATCTATTATCTCCGCTGTGTTGGCCGTGCGGGGTGTGACGTGCGGGCTTTTTATCTTCGACACTTACTGAGCTGAAAGACAGTCTGTTCTTTTTAATCATTTTTGTTTTTTCTTGTTTGTCCCGACTGGCGGGTGTTAATAAATTTTATAATTTTTAATATCGAGAGAGATTTAGTACTGATACTTAGAGAATACTTTCCACACATTGTCTGTGTCAATATACCACAAATAAGCATTTATAAATCTAGCTGCAGGGGATACGACATGGTCTATGGATAATCCTTTAACGTCTTTAGATACTACGTATATAAAGTTGGGACTATATAGAAACACTGCAGGCATATCTTTCTTTATTTCGTCTTCAAATTGGGCGTACTTCTTTACTCTTTCGTTGGCATCTGTGGTGATGAAGGAGTCTTCTAGGATCTTGTCTACTTTCGCGTTGGTATACATTGCGACGTTTAGACCAGGGTCTTTACGCTGAGAAGAGTGCCAGAAAGCAAACAAGTCGGATTCGTTGTTGATTATCTGGCCGAAAAGCAAAGCGTCGTATTTTCTAGGGCGGATCACTGACTGGTTAAGATTTCCTACATCGAAAGTTTTAACCTCTACTTTCATGCCTACACTAGCTAGGTCTTCTTGGATGAGGGCTGCAGATTTAGCTAATTCTGGGGCATTACCTGTAGAGATAGAGAATTCGAGCACTTTCGTTGTTTTCTTCTTGTTCTCAGTGACTGTTTTCTCTAAGAAACCGCTTTCACCTATAACCCAACCACTTTTAGCCAAATCAGCTTTTACTTTCTCTACCATCTCTGCGTGATTTGTATTTCTTTCTTCAGAGAGCTTCTGGTAGCCAATCATGTTTGGCGGTATTGGGTCTTCGATTGCAACACCATAGCCAAACAGAACTTCACTTATTATGCGATCTTTGTCGATAGCTTGATCTATTGCATGCACTACGGCTTTATCTATAAAAATTTGGTTTTGACTTTGATTGAAAAATAATCCAAATATTCTAGGCAGGGTAGAGGACTCTACTCGGTAACCTTTCTCTCTTAGAGCTTCGGCGTTGGTGGGAGTTATTGAGCTTGCCTGGGACACCTTTTTTTCTTCCAAGGCAGTGATTAGGTCATTTTCATTTTGGTAGAACCTGATCATCATCTTTTTGATATAAGGTCTAGAGATACTGAATTTTTTAAATGCTTCTAGTTCATAGAAATTTATAGTACCTGAAGATTGTTTACTAACATCTGTGACCATGTAAGGCCCAGAGCCGATAGCGTTGATGTTCGCGTCGTTTAATTCTATGGGGGAATTTTCCCAAACGTGTTTCGGTAATATTCCCAAGGTCGCGTTTTCTAGGAATGATGTGTATGGTTGCTGAAGATTGAACACCACAGTACGGTCGTCTACCTTTGTCACACTAACTCCATCCCAGTTGCCTTTGCGAGGACTTTTAATAATAGGGTCCTTTATTTTATTTATTGTGAAGACTATGTCATCGGCAGTTACTGGAGTGTTGTCGTGGAATAAAGCTTTTTCTTTTAATGTAAAAGTATAAGCTAGACCGTTTTCTGACACCTGATAATTTTCTGCTAAGTCGGGGACTAGGGTACCACTGGAGTCTTTCCTCATAAGGCCAGAATATATGAGAGATACTAAGTCTCGGTCTGGGTCTGAGAATGCAAGTACTGGGTTCACGAAGCGGGGAGTGCCGATTATGCCTTCTGAAAGCTCACCACCGCGCATAGGTACTTTAACCATGAAATTCTTGTTGATACTTTGCAGTATCGCAAGAGTACTTCCGAAAAGCATTAACACAAGAAGGATGAAGAACAGCCATTCTTTCTTTGAGAACGAAGAAAAAACCAAACTTATCTCTGATTTGCTTGGCAATTTAAAATTGCGCTTAGGACTAAATAGATTTTCCATAAAAAAATTTATGCAATACGAAACAAAGTTAAAACAAGGTGGCGTCTATGCGACGCGGGGGATTAGCTTCTCGCTCCTAATATTATAGAGAGAAATGCGGATAAAGCAAAAAGAATTCCACACACAATGGACAGATAAAAAAGAAATTTCTCAAAACCACGGCGAGTATGACTGAATGTTTCGCTTTCGCCACCACCCAAGGCTCCGCCTACTCCCGCACCTGTTTGCTGGAGAAGTATAGAGAGCACTAATACTACTGAAAGAATAATCTGCACATAAGGCAGAGTTTCTATGACTAAATTCATTACTCTATTATTGCATATTTAAGGTTTTAAGGCAACCCACAAACAAAGAACCGCCGGAGAGCGCAGTCGGCGGCTCTTCGGCGGTTGGGTTTACTTATCCTCTTCCACGAGCTGTAGTCGTGG
>CAZUID010000016.1:8126-10415 GCA_964620985.1 uncultured Candidatus Saccharibacteria bacterium
GGTTTTAAGGCAACCCACAACTGAAAAGCCGCCGGGAGCGCGGTTGGCGGCTCTTCGGCGGCGTGTTACTTCTTCTTGATGTACTTCTTGGCCATTCTCCGGGCGATGTCGAGCATATCGACCACAGCTTCGCCGTGGCTTCGCATCAACTCTTCATCGGCCTCAGAAAGCCTAGGGTGCCCGAATGCTCCGCGAGCACATTTGACTGTGAGATCCTTGATGACATGCAAAGATTCAGATAACGCTTGCCGTTCTTCTTTTTTCATAACCATTCCTTTGGTGTTGTGAACGAAAGAGCCGCCGAAAAGCGCGGGTTGGCGACTCTTCGGCGGCTAGGGTGTCGTAGGCTCAGCTGAAAGAACTCCAGCCCAAGCTTCCGTCACTGAAGATGTCCCCATCAGTCGCAGGTGGGGGTGGTCGTACCGGCCAATGTGTAGGCCGGCCATGAACCACAGGCCATTCCTGAGCCCTGCCTTGAGCGTCTTCGAAAGCTCGAGGCACCGCGTGCGATCTTCGACCGACATGGTCCGGCCGAGTTCGTCGGCGGGAGTTTGGCAAAGGAGAATCAACAGACGAGCGATCTCCTCACTTTCTGGGACTTGTTTCTCCATCAGTTCCGGCATGCTGTTTCTCCGCCCGGACGGGGGTGGGGGTTTCCAAAGGACATTTGTGCCCCTTGGACACTACTAATACAGTATAGCACACTTTATCTATTTAGTCAAACTTTTTCTTTTTCTCTATAAATTTGTATAATAGGGTTATGTCCAACAACATAACTGTTTTAGATTTGTTTAAAAAATTATTTCATAACTTCAATTCGCGTCAGATGAAAGACGCGACTATCGCTTTCAAGAAACATTTAGACGACGGTGGTAAGATGTTGCTCGCTATGGGTGGGGCTATGTCTTCAGCCCAGATGGGAGTGACTCTCGCGCCGATGATCAAAGAGAAAAAGATTCACATTATTTCTTGCACAGGTGCAAACTTAGAAGAATCCGTATTTAGACTTGTCGCTCATGATAGTTACAAGGATTATCCTGATTATCGATATTTCACGAAGGAAGATGACGAGAAGATTCTTGAGCGTGGTGAACGCCGAGTTACAGATACTTCTATCCCAGAAGAAGAAGCTTTCCGAGTTGTAGAACCTATAATACTAAAACGCTGGAAAGAAGCCGAAGCGAAAGGCGAGAGATATTTCCCTCACGAATATTTCTACCAAATTCTTCTATCTGATGAACTTCAGGGTAAATACGAAGGCAATCCGGAGGCTTGCTGGTTGCTCGAAGCAGCGAAAGCGAACTTGCCTATAGTTGTGCCGGGCTGGGAAGACTCAACATTGGGTAACATCTTTGCTGGGTATGTGAAATCTGGTGAAGTTAGTGCCACAATAATGAAAAGCGGAGTTGAGTACATGAATGCACTTTATGATTGGTATCCAGAACTTGCCAAGGATGGTCCAGGATTAGGATTCTTCCAGATCGGTGGAGGTATCTCAGGGGACTTCCCGATATGCGTAGTGCCTTCAATAAAGTATGACCTCAAGAAAGAAGTTCGACCTTGGGGATATTTCTGTCAGATTTCAGATTCTACTACTTCATATGGTTCATATTCAGGTGCTACTCCTAACGAGAAGATTACTTGGGATAAACTTACCAAAGAAACACCAATGTTCGTCATAGAGTCTGACGCGACCATTATCGCGCCTCTAATGTTCGAAGCTGTGCTCGATAGATACACCATCAGCGAAAAATAATTTGCTTTGAAACAATTTATAAAAATTCTCATAGTGCTCGGAGTTATCGGTGGAGCCGTGTGGTATGAGGTTTATTTTATAAAGAATCCAAGAATTCTACCGTTACTCAACAACATCAGCGGGCTTTTTATCAAGGATATCCCGTGTGCAGAGCCGATACCTTACAAGATTGGAAGTTTTAATACTGAGTTTGGAATTTCAAAGGAATATTTTCTAAAGGCGATAGCAGACGCTGAGGCGCTGTGGGAGAAGCCCATGGGGCTCGATCTTTTCGTCTATGCACCAGAAGACGATGACTATGAAGTGTTAGATATCAACCTTGAATATGATTATCGTCAGCAGGTTACAGAGAAGCTTAGGACTTTAAATGCAGATGTGAAAAACGACAAAGCCTCGTATGATAAATTGCAGGCGGAGTTTTTGGCATTAAAAGCAGAATATAGTGCCGAGAAAAAAAGTTATGAATCGAGGGTTTTGTCTTTGAATCAAAAGTGGGCGAAGTTGCAATCAGAAATAGCTTTTTGGAATTCTAA
>CAZUID010000017.1:0-5876 GCA_964620985.1 uncultured Candidatus Saccharibacteria bacterium
GGCTGTGCAAAGGTCAATGTCTCCAAAGACGCTAGCGTGCCAGAAACAATTATTACTTCTAAGGGTTACAATATAGGTAATTCATCTTGTGTATCTTCTAATCCCAATCGTCTAGAGCGCGAATATGAAGTCCATCTTGGTGGAGTGTTAACAGCACCTTCACCTCCGATACCACCTGGCAACAAAGGACTTTTTTCTACTTTCGCTGGCTCAGGGGCGGGGACTATTTCTTCTTCACCGGCGGGTTCTAGTTGTGGTACTAACTGTTTGAGTTTCGCAAACGGCACCGCGATAACTTTAACAGCAAATCCCAATGGTAGTTCTGCTTTTGCTGGTTGGGGAGGAGACTGTGCGGGCATGTCTTGTGTTTTGACTATGGACTCTGATCGTTTTGTTACTGCGAATTTCGATGCAGTTGCTCCAAGTGGTAGCAACATTGCGTTTGATGCAGTTAGTGACAGGGGAACTCTAATTGCTCCTATCACTTCTCCTGTGTCCTGGAATCATACAGTTGGCTCGGGAGCAAATCGTATTTTGCTTGTTACAACAAGTCAGCGTGCAGGTGCTATCCCTACTGGAGTTACTTATGGAGGTACTCCTATGACAATGCTACGAAGTGATTCTAATACTGTAATTTTTACTACAATTTGGTATTTAGTAAATCCAGCAGCAGGAACAAATCAAATACGCATGTCTTATAGTTCTGTACCATTGCATCTTCAAGCTAATGCGATATCTTTATCTGGAGTGCACCAAACTAGCCCAATTAACGCTCAAGCAGGAGCCAACGCAGTATCCCCGGGTCCTGCGACGGTTAATCTAAACGCTACCACTTCGAATACTTGGATTGTTGATGTGGTAGCGTTAAGAACCGCAGCAAGTGAGTCTATAACAATGACTCCTATGACTAACAGAGTTCAAAGAGAAAATTCCCAAACAGTTCTTAATGGTTTACGTTCCGCGTTTTCTTCCATAGGTCCTGCTGGAAGCTCCGGTAGTTACGCTATGAGTTGGACTACACCATATCTTGCGGGTTGTACAACTTGTGTCTGGGCGATTTCATCGGTCGCGTTAAGAGAAGCTGTGTCTGCTTCTAATAATCCTCCTGTTGCAGATGCTGGACTCGATCAATCTATAACCCTACCTACTAGTTCAGTAACTATGGCTGGCGTAGCAACAGATCCAGGAGGTTCTGTTGCTAGTACTGCATGGTCTTTTGTCTCTGGCCCTTCAAATCCCACAATAACTACTCCAAGTTCTTTAACTACAGGAGTGACTGGACTCTCTAGTGCGGGGACTTATATATTTAGTCTTTTAGTAACGGACAATCAGGGCGCTACTGCGACCGACAGCATGCAAGTTACTGTTTCTGCGGCATCAAATAACCCACCAACAGTTAATGCAGGCTCTAATCAACCCATAACTCTTCCAACGAGCTCAGTGACTATGGCTGGATCTTCTTCCGACTCTGATGGCACTATTAGTAGCAATCTTTGGTCTTTTGTTTCTGGCCCCTCAACTCCCACAATAACTACTCCAAGTGCTTTGAATACTGGAGTGACTGGTCTCTCTAGCGCCGGGACATATGTATTTCGTCTGACTGCGACTGATAACCTAGGGGCAACTAATACAGACACAATGAATGTTGTAGTATCCGCTGTTGCACTGGCTGTGACTTTTGATTCTGTGAGTGATAGTCTGGCCAGGTCTGCACTTACTGTACCCAACAATACTTCACCTATTAGCTGGAGCCATACCGTGGGCAACAATAATAATAGAATTTTAGTTGTTACAACTAGCCAAAGATCAGGAGCAATACCAACCGGCATAACTTACGCAGGAACTCCAATGACCCAAATGGTTAGATCCGATTCGAATTTAGTGCTTTTCTCTACAATATGGTATTTACTCAACCCTCCTGTTGGTACAGCAAATATTGTTGTGACTTATGCAGCCAGCCCGAATGGTTTTCAAGGTAATGGTATTTCTTTATATAACGTAAATCAAACTAGTCCAGTGGATGCTCAAGCTGGGGCTAATGCTCTCTCTCTAGGGCCAATCTCAACAACTATAACAACGAATACCCCTGGGTCATGGATTGTGGATGTTGTCGCTATGCGTACGTTCGCAAGTGAGACCATAACTCCATCGGTAATCACAAATCGTGTTACTCGAGAAAATACTTCTGTAACTGCTCCTAATGGAGTTAGGACTGGAGTCACTACAGTTGGTCCTGCTGCTAGTGCCGGGGCTTACATTATGAGCTGGACTACTTCTCACGTTGCTACGTGTGTTGCCGCTAACTCTTGCATGTGGGCTATCTCAGCTGTGGCATTTAAGCCTTAAAAATGATGCTATAATATCGGTTATGCTGAAAGAAGATGCTAAAAAGCGCGTAAAAAAGCTTCGTGATGAGATTGCTAGGTTGCGCTACGAATATCATGTAACAGATGCTCCTAGCGTTACTGATGATGTATATGACTCCCTAAGTCGTGAACTTAAGGCTGTTCTGAAAGAATTTCCTGAATTTGTAGATCCGAATGCACCTGAAAACAGGGTAGGTGGTAAGCCTTTAGATAAATTTGTTAAAGTCAGTCATCGAATGAGAATGCTCTCACTTAATGATGTTTTTAGTTTCGATGAACTATACGACTGGGAGAAAAGAATTACAAAATTATTACCAGTTAAAACTAAAATAAATTATTTTTGTGAAGTTAAGTTTGATGGTTTGGCTGTTTCATTGGTCTACAAAAATGGTAAATTTGTTCAAGGTGCTACGCGTGGGGATGGGCAGGTTGGAGAGGATATCACAGAGAATTTAAAAACAGTTAAAACAATACCTCTGTTTCTGGAAAATACACCAGAGTATTTAGAGGTGCGTGGCGAGGCGGTAATGTCTAAAAATACATTAATTGGATTAAATAAGATAAATTATAAATCAGGAGAAACTTTATTTGCTAATACTCGTAACGCTGCAGCTGGTAGTTTGAGACAGCTTGATCCTGCGTTGGCTGCTCGCCGAAAAATTGATTTTTTCGCTTATGATGTAGCTGAAGTCTCTGAAGATGCTCCAGAGATGGATCTTCATTCAAAGGAGCATAAATTTTTACGAGATTTGGGTTTCGAGATGGATAAAAATGAAGCGGTCTGTGCAAACTTAGAAGAAGTTATCACTTTTATAAAAAAATTTGAAAAGATACGTCCCGATTTCCCGTATGGTACTGATGGGGTAGTTATTTCAGTAGATAGTTTAGAACTTCAGCAGGTATTGGGTGTGGTGGGTAAGGCTCCTAGATACATGGCAGCATTTAAATATCCTGCGGAGCGTGCTACCACAATAGTTAAAAATATATTAGTTAATGTGGGTCGCACTGGGGTGCTGACTCCACTAGCAGTGTTTGAGCCTACGTTGGTTGCTGGTTCTACTGTGTCCAAAGCTACGCTACACAATCTGGACCAAATAGAACGCTTGGGGCTACGTATAGGTGATACGGTGGTTATCGAGAAGGCTGGAGATGTGATACCTAAAGTAGTGGAGGTGTTGGAACGCATGCGCACAGGCAAAGAAAAGAAATTTAAAATGCCAGAAAGTTGTCCCGCTTGTGGGGGTAAAGTTGAGAAGAAAGCTTTAGCAGGGCAGTCTTCTGTAGCGCACTATTGTGTGAACCCTAAGTGTTTAGCAAAAAATGAAAGGTACCTTGAACACTTTGTTTCTGTTTTTGAAATTTACGAACTTGGACCTAAGATACTAAGTCGTTTTAAGGACGAGGGTCTCATAACAGACGCAGCAGATATATTTAATCTGACAAAAGGAGACATTGCACTACTTCCACGTTTTGGTGAGAAATCCGCAGAAAATATAATTACAGAAATAAATAACAAGAAGACCATATCGCTTGCTCGTTTTTTATGGGCACTTGGTATTTTACACGTCGGAGAAGAGACCGCTAGGGATTTGGCAGAAAATTTTGAAACTCTAGAGAAGTTGATAGCTTCAGGGGAAGAAGAAATCAATGCGATAGAAAACATAGGTCCGGCTGTTTCAGGTAGTGTGTTCAGATTCTTCCGTGATAAAAGCAATTTAGCTTTCATTCATAAGCTTATCAAGAATGGCGTAGTTGTTGAAAGGGCTGTAAGGAAAAAGGGAGGGAAGTTTCAAGGAATGGTTTTTGTGCTTACGGGTACATTGGCTAAAATGTCTCGTGAAATAGCAAAGGAAAAAATACTTGCGCATGGGGGTAAAACCGCCGGGTCTGTTTCTAAGCACACTTCTTTCGTAGTAGCGGGGGAGGATCCAGGATCTAAGCTTGCAACTGCGAAAAAGCTTGGGGTTAAGGTTCTAGATGAGGAGGGTTTCTTAAAGATGCTCTAGTTTTTAACTTTTTCTATCAACAACGCAAGTAGCTTCTTGACGTTGTCTTGAGCTTCTTCTTCTGTGCTACTGTTTGTGAATTTTTGCCACTGAGATAATATTTCAGCATCGTTTAAGCTTCGGACCTCTGTTTCTAGTGCTAGGCGGGTCTCGAAACTTATTTCTGTTTCAGCTTTGAGGACATTCTCAATGAACATGGCTGTAAAGTCTAGAACTTTTATGTTTAGATTTGATTCTTGCGCTTGGGAGGTAGCTTTGTCAGACGCCTTCTTAATTTCTACGTATTGCCAGCCCAAAAAGCCGGTACTTAGAATTAAAATTATTATCACCACTGTGCTGATTTTACTCATATTGATTGTTGATCTCTAAACTTCTGTCGATTCTTATCGCGGTAAAAGTTTAATGCTAATAATATTATAACAATAATTAAAATAAAAGTCTTTAAGTCTATTAGTGTTAACCAACCACCTTCTGCTTTGAGTTCTATGTTGGTGTGCACACCATTTCCTGATGACACTATGAAGATGTTGCCCTTATATGGTTTATATCCAGGAGCCTCTACGGTTATGTAATACTTTCCTTCAGGAACCAAGAAGGAGTATGTGCCCCTTACGTCGGTTGTTTGAGGGTTTACTTGCTGGTATTGTTTTGCCGGCCAGAGTTCATATTTTTCATTTACTGGGTTAAGTCTAAATATGGAAACAATAGCATCTGGAATGCGGGTTTCTTTCTTACCATTTTTTTCATAAATATATCCTTCTGGGTCGATGACCGTAGTCAAACGTATTTGTTTTCTGCCGACTGTAGGATCTACGTAATCAATAATAGTGATTACTTCGTATGTACCCGCTACCACTGGGGTAATGATGTCTGCTGTGTATATACCATCACCATCTGTGTCGGTGTACTCAAATTCGTTCAATATAAATTTCTCTTCTATGGGGACAGCTTCTTCTGTAATTTTTTGTGCGAGTTTAGGCGTAGAGAAAATAGGGGAGGCTAAAAGTGCTTCGCGCGAGATTTCCATCTTCTTCGTAATCTTTGGGGTGGCGGACTTAAATGCAAGGTAACCTTTTACACTATTTACAGGGCCATCAGGTTTCATTACAAGTCTTAGAGGTTTACCAGATAGGGTTGATATTTCTTGGGTAAGTCCGCCATTGTTATCAATAGAAATTTCTACATCAATATCCAGTAATTCTTTAGTTGCACGCGCAAAAACGAATTCTGAAGGCAAGTCTTGTTTCATAGAGGCAGGTATTTCAGTTAAAGGTATTCCTGAGGGTAGAGCAAATTTTTCAACCGCTAAGTCTGGTGTGGGAGTTGTGGTCTTGTCAGTTATGCCGGGTAATTTAAATGTAGTGCCTTTTATTTTACTTAAGTCTGATAATTTCTGGACACCTATTTCATTAAGAGTCTTATCAAGTTCTGGGAATTTAGCTGCGAGTATTTGAAGTTCGGTTGGTAGTGGTGCAAGCACGAATGATTCTATCGGTTTTTCTGG
>CAZUID010000017.1:5886-10352 GCA_964620985.1 uncultured Candidatus Saccharibacteria bacterium
AATAGGTTCCATAGAGCTTGGAATGCCAACGGAGTGATCTCTTCAACAAATTCAGAAGCTGGAGGCGGTGCGGGTTCCTGAACTTCTGGCTTTAAGAAAGATGGAGTGATTTTTTTTATAATTTTTACTATTGGATTAGGGGAGGGTGGAGGCGGGATTGTGACTTCTGGAGGAGGTACTATGGTTGCTTTTTTCTTACTACCGCTACTACCACTGCCACTTCCTCCTCCACTACTCGGTACAGAATTATCCACTGTCACTGTTATTATAGCTGACGTCGTAGAATTCCCAGCGATATCTCTAGCAACTGCAGATATAGTATGGGAGCCATCAGCTACCGCGGTGCTATCCCAAGTAATACCATAAGTAGAAGTGGTATCTTCTAGACCTTGGTCTACACCATCTACCTTAAACTGCACACCGACTATTCCATCAGCATCTGTAGCATCAGCGGTGATAGCGACAGATGATCCTGATACTGTTGCAAGATCTAATGGAGCTGTAATGGATACACTAGGCGCCGTAGTATCAACTACAATTGCCTTGTTGGCTGCTAGGTTGGTTGCAGGTACGAAGTTGGTCATGGCGTTACCAGAAGTATCTGCAATAGTACCCGCGATAGAAGATACTTCAAGATCTGAAGTGGTATCTCCAGCTTGTACTGTGTAGTTACAGGTGCCAGTACTTGCACTTGTAACAGTGAATGTACAAGTTCTGTCTGTTGCTCCAGTTTCTAGAGTTACTGTAACACTACCTGTAGAAGTGACTGTCTCAGAGAATGTGACATCTATATCGATGACTTCGCCTGTGGTGTAGGAACCATTGGTCTTGTCGGAGGAGACGGAGGTGATGGTGGGGAGGGTTGTATCTATTGTAATTGATAGCGTACTTGATTCACTCGAGACATTACCTGCAGTGTCTGCTTGAGATGCTTTTATTGAATGATTTCCTTCTGAAAGAACAGAAGAAGTTATCGTTACTGTGCCTCCCGTGCAACTGCCAGTGCCTAGAGATGATAAGCCCTCTTTAAGAGTAACAGTAGCGCTACTTTCACAAGATATAGTGAAGTCAGGGGTAGTGTCAGAAGTTATGTCATCAGTAGATGAAGTTCCAGAGTCGGTGCCTGCGGTGAGGTCGGGAGTGCCAGGTGCACTCGGCGCCGTAGTATCAACTACAATTGCCTTGTTGGCTGCTAGGTTGGTTGCAGGTACGAAGTTGGTCATGGCGTTACCAGAAGTATCTGCAATAGTACCCGCGATAGAAGATACTTCAAGATCTGAAGTGGTATCTCCAGCTTGTACTGTGTAGTTACAGGTGCCAGTACTTGCACTTGTAACAGTGAATGTACAAGTTCTGTCTGTTGCTCCAGTTTCTAGAGTTACTGTAACACTACCTGTAGAAGTGACTGTCTCAGAGAATGTGACATCTATATCGATGACTTCGCCTGTGGTGTAGGAACCATTGGTCTTGTCGGAGGAGACGGAGGTGATGGTGGGAGCTGTGGTGTCAGGTACGTATTCTACCAATGCCCAAAGGGTTGATAAATTTATATCAGGTGCTGTGTCAGTACCTGTTATGCCTATTTGCATATTGTCTAGTGAATTTGTACCTGTAGTTGTCCAAGCAATAGTAGTTGTAGGGTCGGTATAAGAAGTAAGAGTGTAATTTCTGGGTAAAACATCGCCATTGGTTTTGTATACTGTGTCATCGTGGGTTGTAGTAGTGCCACTGAGTGTCGTGCCAGCAGAGGCAGACTTAATTCTGAGATTCCAAGCTTCCGAAGCAGCAGATGCTGCCGCTTCGCGCACACCAACTTGCACTAGTGTAATTAATGCGGAAGAACCAAAGCCTGCGTTGGCAGATGATTCCATATTCACATCTAATATGTCGTTGTCGTCATTTACAACACACAACGTAGTCGCGTCATCTGGGGTAAGTTCATCCACACTCGTGTAGTCTCCACTGAGACATCCATTATTATCTCCAGCTGCATTTGGTTGCATGTTTATAATTGCACCAGCTCCAGGTAAAGAAGTTTGGTTAGTACCAGAGGAGTCGTTTAGGGCAAAATCATCCATATACCACACTCCCTGAGTTTGAGCTTCAGATGCGATATTCCCACCAACACGAAAGTTATCTAGCATAACACTTAAGCTTCTATTGGCTGCGTTGGCGAATTGAGTTCCATTTAGGTAGCCTGTCACAATATGACTACCAGCGGCAGCTGTGCGGTCAACCATTAACTCTACACGATACCAAGTATTTGTAGATAATGCCGAAGAAGAGCCTATGCTACCATCTTCATCGCGTAGTGTTAATGCCCCAGAGCTATTAACAGTAATGCCTGCTAATAGTGTGTTGCCATTTTGGAAAGTTAGGAAATAGTTTTCTGAACTAGGTGCAGTGGAAAGATTAAAATATACACGTAGATATATAGGGCCATTAGTACCTGATGCTGATGTAAAAGTTTGCGCACACCCCTGAGGAGTTCCAGACGATAAACCTGTCACTTTTGCAGAGTAATCTCCACCATGTTTAGTGGTAGTTTCTAGGGTCATAGCTACTCCAAGTGCGGCACAGCCAAAGTTACTACTCGTGGTTCCAAGCTCGAAACCATCTGACCAAAGTCGTGCAGCCCTAGTTTCGGTGGGTATTAACGTGCATATTATTAGTAATATAAAAAGAATTTTTTTCATTTTTTGCAACAACTGAGAATGAGTTTTTTGTGTATGAAGCGTAAATACATACAGCTCATCGAGCTAGCTATAATTATACCTTTTTAGGAGAGTTAAATGCTAGTATTTTTTATCTCAAAACTGTGTTCAAAATTGGGTATATTTTTTCAGCTATTTTTTGATACCCTAGATCGTTGGGGTGTATTGCGTCACTCATTAGATTCGGACGCCCTATTATGCCGTCTAGTACATTTGGCACATAAAGTGTACCTCTTTTTTCTGAAAGTTCTTCGAAATATTTTTCATATTTATCACCAAGTATGCCACCTTGAACTCCGAGTAGCACTACGACTGCTCCTTCTCTTTGAAGAGTCAGAATAATCTGATCTATGTTTTTGAAAGTTTTTTCAATGCTGATTTTGCGCAAGTAGTCATTGCCTCCTAGAAGCAATAGCACTATTTTAGGATCTTCTGCTATAACTTTCTTTACTCTCGCGAGCCCATCTCCTGTGGTGTTACCCGAAACGCCCATGTTTATTATTGGCTCGTTTATCAACTTACTTAATACAGCGGGGAAGTCGTTGTCTTTGGTTGACCCTACGCCTTGTACGAGACTGTCTCCCAATACTACGATTGTTTTACCGTCGCTCGGGTAGTTTGTGATCTTCTGAGATTTATTAGAAAAAATAAAAATACCAACGCCTAGGGCTAGAAGAATAATTATCAATATAGTTGTTTTTCGCATATGGTATTTAGTACTTTTTTGTGGTACAATTATTATATTATAAACTATCCAAAAAACTTATGAAAATATTTATAAATTGGCTCATATACGCTATTGCTATTGTCATCACTTCTTATTTATTGCCAGGAGTTTCTATTGCAGGATTTTTCTCTGCTTTGATATTGGCTGTGGTTTTGGGTGCCATCAATGCTTTCATCAAGCCTATAGTTGTTATATTGACCCTGCCGATAAATATCTTAACCCTTGGTCTTTTCACTTTAGTGATTAACGCCTTGCTAGTGATGCTAGCATCCATCGTTGTGCCTGGGTTTGGTGTTAATGGCTTCTGGTGGGCGATGCTTTTCGCCATAGTTTTATCTATGGTTACCTGGGTGTTGTCACGATTTGACGGAAATTCCTCTAATTAACAGTTTGAAGGTCTCCTTTCTTTTTCGTAAAAATAATGTAAATTAAGGTGTAAGGAGGCGTCGCATAGCGGCCTAGTGCCGAAAGGACATTAGACTTGGAAAGCGTGCTTTCCGGTTTTAAAAATAAGATAATCACATAGATACGGAGGCGTCGCATAGCGGTCTAGTGCGCACGCTTGGAAAGCGTGTGTGGGTAATACCACCGAGAGTTCGAATCTCTCACCCTCCGCACCAAGAATCTATTATTGGCACGACCCGATTACCTAAATACAAGTACCTAAGTTAAAATGTAAATATGGAAAAACAGCCGCTGAGCGGATCAGAGCAAAAAATTCAAGAATATGCCTCCAGAATTAAGGGTGGCGAGTCAAAAGATTCAATTCTACAGGGATTACCCCCTTCCTTTATTGAGGGCATTGAGGCGGTTATGAATCAATCAGAGAATACTTCTGAATCAAAAACAGAGCAGGTTGAAGTAGCTGAACCAAAAAAAGAGCCCTCTGTTCCGCCACAATATGAAGGTTTGGATGCTGACACTCTCGATTTCATTTGGACTATACCTGAGTACGTTGATACAGAAAAAACTAAACAGGAAAAAGATAGGAAACGAAAGGTTGTGGATGCTCTAAGAAAAAAGGA
>CAZUID010000018.1:0-5041 GCA_964620985.1 uncultured Candidatus Saccharibacteria bacterium
TCCTGAGCTAGCCGACAGGAAAGAAGCTAAAAAAGAAGTCTTGGTTGTTGCTATTCAAAATGATGCTATTTCTAAATTACGCTCTATTGTAGACGACGCTAAATTAAACGCTTCCTTTTTTGAAGTTGAAATATTCTCTTCCGTCAGGTCTTGTTTTGAACATGAACTTTCTTTGGTGTTATTAGTAGACGTAGGAGCTGCTCGTACTAAACTTTCTTTTGTAGAATTTGGGATGATTAAGAATTATCATACTATTGATCGTGGAGGCGCAGATATAACTTCATCAATTTCCAAGTCTTTAAGTATTCCTTTCGAAAAAGCAGAGGAGTTAAAAAAAGAATTTGGACTTTTTGAAAATAACGTGGAGAAAAATCTAAATGAAATTATAAAAGGCCACATAGACTATATCTTTTCAGAAACAAATAATGTATTATTAGGACACGAGAAGAAATATAACCGTACTATCAGTAAAGTAATAATTACCGGCGGAGGTTCGCTGTTGAAAGGTTTGCAAGAAGTTGCGGTTGCACACTTGCGAGCCGAAGTTGAGATGGGCCGTCCGTTTTCCAAAGTCAGTACTCCAGCATTTCTTGGTAAGGTGCTCAATGCCGTAGGTCCCGAATTCGCAGTATCCCTAGGACTTGCTTTGAGAAAATTACAATAAGTGAGATAATATATTGGAGTCGATGGATCAAAATTTTCAAACATCATTCATACCGAAGAAATCAATCACTGAAGAGAGAGTGAGTACTTCGCATTCATTCAGCTTTATATCAGTTATCGCATTTTTCATTTTCCTGACTATGGTTATATCCTCAGGCGGCTTGTTTTTTTACAAAGGGATAATGAAGAATAGTATTGCAGGTATGGAGAACGAACTTACTCTAGCCAAGAACCGCTTCGAGCCGGCTAAAATTGCGCAGTTGCAACTTTTAGACAAGAGACTTCGTGCTTCAGGGGAGGTGTTGGGTAAACACATAGCAATATCCCCAATTTTTCAAGCCCTGCAAGAAGTTACCATGAAGTCTATACGTTACACCAAATTTAGTTATGATCTTTCCTCGGAGGATAAGTCTAAAATAGATGTAAAGATGGGTGGTATTGCTGTGGGTTATCGCTCAGTTGCATTACAGGCAGATCTTTTGTCTAAAAAGAAAGAATTTATCGACCCTATTTTTTCCAATCTTACTCTCGATGAGAAGGGGAATGTTGTTTTCGATTTAGAATTTTCAGTAGATCCAAGTTTCGTAGACTATGAGCAAAAAATAGAAGAGTCGAGTGTTAATACTAATTCTGTTACCACTGATATGACCACAGAAATAAATAATTAATTATGATTAAATTTCTTACACCAATAATTTTTGTAGTCTTAGCCATCGCTGGCTTTGTGTTGTTTGTGGGTCCTACTTATAGTCAAATATTAGAGCTTAAAACTCAAGTTGCTTCTTACGGTGAAGCTCTAGATAATGCAAAAACCTTAGAAAAGGAAAGGGATAGGCTTACTGCTAAATATAACTCTGTAGACCCAGAGAACTTAAAGAGACTCGAGAAGCTTTTACCTGATAGTGTAGACAACATTCGCTTGATTTTGGAGATAGAAAAAGTCGCTTTGGCGTACGGCATGGTTCTTAAAGATGTTAAGTACGATATAGTTCGAAAGAAAGACTCCGTAGAAGGCACAGATGCAGTTCCAGCAGGTGAGAATATGGCTTTGCAGTCTAAGGATTACGGTACTTGGGACCTCTCTTTTTCTGTTCAAGGTACATATTCTAACTTTGTAAGTTTCTTAAAAGACCTAGAGAAGAATCTTAGAATTGTAGATATATCATCTATTCAGTTCGCGTCTGATGCAGGTAGTGGGGCGAATCCAAATTTTGCTGAGGTTTATAGGTATGCTTTAAAAATTAAAACTTATTGGCTGAAAAACTAACATGTCTCCAAAAATAAAAAATATAATAATGTTTTCAGTCTTGGGGTTAGTTATGGTTTTTGGGTATTTTTCTTTATTTGGTGGTGATTCTGCTGATGACGCTTCTCTTGTGTCTGCACCTGAGGCAGGACTTTCAGATAGTAGTGGAGGATCATCTATTCAGCAAGAGTTTCTCCCAATACTTTTAAATATCAAAAATCTAAAATTAGACGACTCCATTTTTCAAGATCCTGCATTTATGTCTCTTACAGACTCTACTATGGTGTTAGTGCCAGATGGGAATGAAGGTCGACCTAATCCTTTTGCTCCGATTGGGTCTGATACCGTGTCAGCTCCAGCGAGTGTGCCACCAGCTACTTCTGGTGCATCCGCAAATTAATTAATATGAGTTTCTTAGAAGAATTATCAAACAAAGGAATAATCAGTGAAAATCAAATAGGAGAAATCAAGAATCGCGCTAATGAAAAATATGGAGGCGATGTTGATGAAGCCCTAGTAGAATTTGGCGTTCCTGCTGAGCAGGTCCTTTCTGCTAAGGGGGAGTATTTGATGATTCCAGTTAAAAAAGTAGATATTAAGAATATAACTGAAGTTCTTAAATATATTCCTGAAGACTCAGCAAATTATTATCAGTTTGTTCCTATTCAATTTATTGATGGGGTGTTGGAGGTTGGTATAGTAGATCCTGAAAATATTCAGGCGATGGACGCCCTGCAATTCATCTCCGTTAAGCTAGGAATTCCTTTTAAGGTTTTCCTTATTTCTAAAAAAGACTATCAAGACATAATGAATGCCTATAAAGGGCTATCTACTCAGGTTGAAGAAGCACTCAGTGAATTGGGTGAGGATGGTGTGGTGGACTCAGATCTAACTAAAGAACTTCAAAATGTAAAACCAAACGAGGAAGCAAAGATTGTCGAAGATGCACCAATAATTAAGATTGTGGCTGTTATTTTACGTAATGCTCTCGAAGGTAATGCTTCAGACATACACATTGAGCACACTGGGGAGAACGTAAAGGTTAGATTTCGAGTTGATGGTGCTTTAACGACCTCAATAGTCCTACCTAAAAATACTCACAGTGGAGTGGTTGCTCGTATTAAAATCTTAGCAAAACTAAGATTAGATGAAA
This sequence comes from uncultured Candidatus Saccharibacteria bacterium, assembly GCA_964620985.1. Lineage (GTDB taxonomy): Bacteria > Patescibacteriota > Minisyncoccia > Phycocordibacterales > UBA9973 > UBA9973. The sequence goes on from CAZUID010000018.1 coordinate 3,063, forward strand.
AAAGAAAACCTCAAGACGGATCCTTTAGTGCGACAATAGATGGACGCAAGGTAGACTTCCGTGTCTCTACAATGCCTGCGTATTATGGAGAAAAGGCTGTGATGCGTATTTTGGATTCTGATAGAGGAGTTAAGCCGCTCGACCAACTTGGTCTTTCGAAAAGAAATCTAGAAATGGTCCGAGAGGCTATTTCTAGACCTTACGGTTTGATTTTGATCACTGGCCCGACTGGTTCTGGTAAATCTACTACGTTGTATTCTATGATGAATGAGCTTGATAAGGAAACAAGTAACATCGTTTCTCTGGAAGATCCAGTGGAGTATCACATGCCCGATATCAACCAGTCACAAATGATGCCCGAGATAGGGTATACTTTTGCTTCTGGTTTGAGGTCCATACTGCGTCAGGACCCCGATGTTATAATGGTTGGAGAGATTCGCGACAAGGAGACTGCTCAGCTGGCTATCCAGGCTGCACTTACAGGACACTTGGTGCTTTCAACTCTCCACACCAACAGTGCGATAGGTGCAGTTCCGCGTTTGGTGGACATGGGAGTAGATCCTTATCTTATTGCACCCACCTTGATACTTTCCATCGCGCAACGTCTTGCTAAGATGACTTGTGAATCCTCTCGAAAGAAAGTTCCAATGGACCAAAACATTAAAGTACAAATAGAGAAACAGCTTACTGACTTACCAGAAGAATTCAAAAAGGAGATTGAAGTCAAAGACGAAATGTACGAAACTGTGCCGTCCACCGACTGTCCTTCTGGTACTCGGGGACGTATTGCTATTTTTGAAATGTTTAGAGTTAATCCTGAGATGCAAACTGTTATACTAAAGAACCCTGTCGATTCCGAGATTTACAAGGTGGCACGCAAAAACGGCATGCTCTTAATGCGAGAAGATGCTATGTTTAAAGCTGTAAACGGAGAAATTCCTTTCAGGGAGGTTTATAACTTTAGTAACGAAGGAGACTAAAGTTGTCCACAAGAAGCTTTATCGTTAAATTTATTTATAATATAATGAAGTTACAGGTATTTATTTATGGAATCAGAAAAAAAGAAAATCTTAATAGTTGATGACGATAATTTCCTCTTAGATATGTACGCTCTCAAGTTTAGCCAGCATAACTTTGAAGTTCATACTGCGGAGTCAGGAGTGCAAGCCATTGAAAAATTAAAAGGAGGTTTGGTTCCAGAGATTATTTTGATGGATGTCATTATGCCCGAGATGGATGGTTTTGAAATGTTAGAGCATATCAATAAAGAAAACCTTTCACCGAAGTCTTCAAAAATAATTCTTTCCAATAAAAGCCAGGCATCAGATATTGAAAGAGGTAATAGCCTGGGGGCAGCCGGATATATCGTGAAAGCGAATTCAACCCCTGCTGAAGTCATAGATCAAGTGCTTGCAATATTAGCTAAGCAAATTATTACACAAAAATAAAATGACTGAATATAAAAACGAACTTGAAGATTTAATTTTAACGGCCATCCGTGAAGGTGGCTCAGACTTACACTTAGGGGCAGGTAATATCCCAGCTATTCGTGTGTCTGGAGAATTAATATTTCTAACCAAAAAGTCAGTTTTAACCCCTGAAGACATCATGGGTCTTTTGTCTGTAATACTTGATAAGCCTAAACTTGATCGATTTATGGAAAATCAGGAAATAGATTTTTCGTATGATTTTCGTGGAGAGTCTAGACTTAGAGGTAATGCATTCTTTCAAAAAGGCTTGATAAGTATAGCTTTGCGCGTAGTGCCAAAAGTAAAAACTTTACAGGAATTGCACTTACCACCAATCTTGGCTGAGCTTACCAGGAGAAAGCAGGGTTTCTTCTTAGTGGTGGGGCCTGTTGGGCAGGGTAAATCAACAACCCTATCTTCAATGGTTAATCTTATAAACAACGAACAAGCTCGGAATATAATAACTATTGAAGACCCTATCGAGTACATGTATACTCCTAATAAATCAAT
>CAZUID010000018.1:5051-9859 GCA_964620985.1 uncultured Candidatus Saccharibacteria bacterium
AGATACTAAGGATTTTCACACAGCACTTAAATCTGCATTTCGTGAAGATATGAACGTGATATTGATAGGTGAAATGCGCACTCCGGAGACCATAGCTACTGCTGTTACTGCAGCAGAGACTGGACACTTGGTGCTCTCAACTCTCCATACTAACAACGCTGCACAGACAATAGATAGAATCATTGACTCTTTCCCAGGAAGCCAGCAGGACCAGATACGTATCCAGCTGTCTTCGAGCTTGCTCGGCATATTTTCGCAGAGGTTGGTTCCTCGAATTGCGGGAGGCTTGGTTCCAGCATATGAGCTTTTGTTGAACAACAATGCTGTTGCAAACTTAATCCGCGAGAAGAGAACTCACGAGATAGATGTAGTTATAGAGACTGGGTCTGAGTCAGGAATGGTTGATCTTAACCATTCTCTGATGGAGCTTGTGAGAGCAGGCGAGATATCTATAGAGAACGCTTATCAGTATTCACTTAACCCTAAAGGTCTCGAGAGAATGCTTTAATAAATTTTATGTTATTTCAATACAAAGCAGTAGACGACAAAGGAGTAAATAAAGAAGGGGGGATAGAAGCTCCTAACAAAAATGCCGCCATAGCTGGGTTGCAACATCGTGGGCTCATCATACTTTCCATAAAAGATGAATCTGAAAGAAAGTCTATTTTTGAGTTCAGTTTCATGCAGAGAATAAAGATGAAGGATATCGTTATACTCTCTCGACAGATGGCGACGCTCTTCGGTGCACAAGTTTCAGCGCTGAAAGCTTTTACTTTACTTGCGGGCAATGCTGAGAATAAATTATTGGGTAGTAAATTAACTCAAATAGGTGACGATTTGCAAGCAGGTGCATCTATGGCTGGGGCCCTAACTAAGCACCCTGAAGTATTTTCTGATTTTTATATCAACATGGTTAGGTCGGGCGAAGAGACAGGTAAATTAAGTCAGACATTCTTCTATCTTGCAGATTACCTAGATCGTCAATACGCTCTTACTTCAAAAACTAGGAATGCATTAATATATCCGGTTTTCGTGGTGTTTACTTTCTTTGTAGTTATGGGATTAATGTTCGTCGTGGTTATACCGAAACTTTCTGCAATTATTATTGAGTCAGGTCAGGAAGTACCATTCTATACCAAGATAATAATTGGTATGTCAGACTTTTTTGTTCATTATGGCTTCGTATTCATCATCTTCTTGGTGCTTTTAGGGGTTTGGATCTGGAGACTTTTAAGTACACCTAAGGGCAAGGAGTCTCTTGATAAGATGCGTTTAACTCTGCCTCTTTTTGGCAATCTATATAAGAAATTATATCTTTCTCGTATAGCAGACAATATGGATACAATGTTAACTTCCGGTATACCAATTGTTAGAGCTATCGATATTACATCTGATGTGGTGGACAATAGGACTTACAAGAAAGTTCTTAGTGAGGTTGCAGAGGGTGTGAAATCAGGTCTTGTTCTTTCTGCTGCTCTTGAACGACATCCAGAAGAAATACCAAGTATTATGACTCAGATGGTTAAGGTGGGAGAGGAAACAGGATCGCTAGGAGTTATTTTGAAAACCTTGGCTGATTTCTATAAGAGAGAGGTAGATGGCGCTATTGATACACTTGTTGGTCTGATTGAACCTGTGATGATAGTGGTTTTGGGCTTTGGCGTGGCAATACTCCTAGTGTCTATATTGATGCCTATTTACAATATTGCTGGAGGAGTCTAGTTCCCGAAGAAGGTTGTGGATAACTTACTTGCGCAGGGGGGATAGCCTTTATGATATAATATTGTTAATTAAAAAGTCGATGTTTTATTAAAAATTATAAGTCGTTATTAATTAAGAGTAATTAGGTTTATGAAAAAAATGAATTTGAAAAAAGGTTTCACATTGATCGAATTGTTGGTGGTTGTTGCGATTATCGGTATCTTGGCTTCGGTTGTTTTAGCTAGTCTAAACAGTGCGAGAAGTAAGGGTGCTGATGCAGCTATAAAGGCTAACCTTTCTGGTATCCGTGCTGCAGCTGAGCTTTACTACGACACTAACAATAACTATGGTACAGCAGCATTTGCTGCGGCTACTTGTGCTGCTACTGCTAACACCATCTTTGCAGATTCAAGTGTTTCTAGTGCTATTCAAGCAGCTGGTAATGCATTCAACGGCGGAGGTTTCAGTGCCGCTGGTACACGATGTTCTCAGACTGTAGCTGGAGGTGCTTGGGCGGTGGCTGTTGCTCTAAAGACTGGAGGTACAGCAGCTGACGCTGTTGCTGACACCTGGTGTGTAGATAGTACTGGACAAAGTAAGTCTTATACTTGGACTGCTGGTCAGGCTATCGCAAACTCTATCACAGCTAACGCTTGTAACTAGTTAGTTGTTAGATTTATCTTCACAACAAACAAAAAACACCCATATGGGTGTTTTTTGTTTGTATTTTCTAGTATAATTATTGGATTAGTATAATTATTGGATTTTTGAATTATGAATAAAATAAAAAGAAACATAGGTTTCACATTGATCGAATTGTTGGTGGTTGTTGCGATTATCGGACTACTTGCTTCTGTGGTCTTGTCTAGTCTTAATAGTGCACGAACAAAGGGTATCGATGCTGCAATCAAAGGAGCTTTATCTGGAGCTAGGTCACAAGCAGCACTTTATTATGATGATAATCAAGTGTTTGATCTTGTTTGTACCGCGACTGGTGGTATTAATAATAATGTATTAAATGCAATACAAAGATTAAACCCTACGGCTGTGGTTGGGGATAACTCTACCGCATTCTCATATGATGTATTGGGTATTGCTTCGGGTAGTGCTGTCTGCCACGAAAGCACTGATGCATGGGCCGCTGTAGTTTCCCTTAAAGCACCGTTGCTCCCTTCTGCTGGCTGGTGTGTGGATTCGACTGGAGCCTCTAGGGAGGTTGATAATCTTCTTGCCGACGTAGTCGCTTGTCCTTAGTTGTGTAATTGTGTTAAAATTAAAGGAACGATTTTAATACAGAGCTAAATTTATTATTAAAGCTAATTTTGTGGTGTATGAATTATAAAAAAGGTTTCACATTGATCGAATTGTTGGTGGTTGTTGCGATTATCGGTATCTTGGCTTCGGTTGTGTTGTCGAGTTTGAGTAATGCAAGAGCTAAAGGAGGTGATGCTGCTGTTAAGTCTAACTTAAACATTGTTCGTGCTCATTCTGAGATCTTTGCATCTAATAATAGCTATTCTTACTTGCCAGCCGGAGGTGCTGCTTTTGGTATAGCCTCACCGTGTCCTGCATATAGTGGAGTTGGAACAAACATGTTGTCTCGGGATCCTAACATATCTGCGGCGGTTGCTGAAGCAATTAATAGGGGTAGTGGCGTGAGTAGTTGTTACAATTCTGCAACTAGATGGGCGGTTGCAGTCGGACTTAAAACTAATGCCAATAATTCCTGGTGTATAGATAGCGCTGGAAATTCTAAGATTGTAGCATCAGTGCCGGGCTCAGCTATTAACGCTTCTACTTTTGTTTGTAACTAGGTTAGATTACATTTAATGACAAACATTCTCACAATTATTTTCTTTGTTTTTGGTATCATAATTGGTAGTTTCTTAAATGTTGTCATTTATCGTTACCACACCAAAAAAACTCTAGGTGGTAGGAGTGCTTGTATGTCTTGCCAGAACAAGCTTTGTTGGTATGAGCTCCTACCTCTAGTTAGTTTTTTTGCCCTACGTGGTAGGTGTCGGTCATGCAAGACTAAGATATCTAAACAATATCCTGTTGTCGAGTTTATCTCGGGGGTTACTTTCGCAACACTTTTTCTTAAACTTCAGTATCTTTTCTGGGACGATGCCTTAATGTTTAGTATTTCTTACTTCTATTATGCGTTGATGTTCTCTATGCTTCTAGTGATCGCTGTTTATGACTACAAGCACAAGATTATTCCGGATGCCTTGGTTGTTGTTTTCGGTATATTAGCTTTTGTCGGCCTCTTCTTTTTTGTTGACCAGAATTTTGTTCTTCATTTCCCATCAATATATGAATTTCTGGCCGGGGTTGCCGTGGCACTGCCTTTTGCTCTAATATGGCTTTTTTCTAGAGGTGCTTGGATGGGTTTAGGGGATGCTAAGCTTGCAGTGGGGTTGGGTTGGATTTCTGGAATTTCTGTTTTGGTTTCAGGTGTGGTTATTGCCTTTTGGGCGGGCGCAATCTGGGGTCTAGGATTAATACTATTTTCTCGCATGTTTGGTAATCAATATGGCTTGAAGAGCGAGATTCCGTTCGCACCCTTCTTGGTTTTTGGCGTTTGGCTTGCTTTTATGTTTGGCTTGAATGTTTTTCCAATGGGTTTTTAGAGTTAAAAATAAATGATTAAATTTACAGCACACAAGAATAGAGGGATGACACATTCGATGTTTTCTCCGCGTCATCCCGAGTATTCCCGAGGGATGACATACGTAGAGTTAGTGGTTGTTCTTGGTATTATGGCGGTTCTGTCTTCAGTGGTGATGTTTAATCACGGTAAGTTTCAAGCCAAAATTGATGTTAAAACCTTAGCGAATGATATTGCGTTGAAGGTTGTTGAGGCTCAGAAGTCCTCGATTAATGGGGATTGGAAGGCGGGTTTTTGCTCCAATTGTAAGCCTTCCTACGGCCTTTATTTTCATACTAATGCTTCAACTAGGTTGGTGTATTTTGCAGACCTTGATAATAACGAAGTTTGTGCTTCACCCAATTGTGTTCCGCCTGTATATAGCGTAGGAGGAGAAGTTTTAGATGTTGTCAGTATTACAAGAGGTAAGACTATTTCGAGCTTGGAGGTTTTTGGT
>CAZUID010000019.1:0-3531 GCA_964620985.1 uncultured Candidatus Saccharibacteria bacterium
GCTTTTCTTGCACTCTTGGTTGAATTTATCAATGCCGAATTCCTCTATCGCTTTCTTGGAATTAAGCCCCAGCTTCTTCTCTACTTGAAGCTCTACAGGCAACCCGTGCGTATCCCAGCCACCCTTCCTGCGCACATGAAATCCTCGCATGGTCTTGTATCTAGGTATCGCGTCCTTAAATGCGCGAGCTTCGAGGTGGTGAATACCAGGCTTGCCGTTGGCTGTAGGTGGACCTTCATAGAATACAAATTCTGGCTTGCCTTCATTTGCTTCTACAGACTTAGAGAAAATTCTTTGCTCCTTCCAGAAATTCAAAACGCGCTCCTCGCGAAGCACTACATCACTCTTTTTTGTTATATTTTTTTCTTCCATGTTATTAAAAATTAAAAAAACTCGTCCTCAAATTACAACCGAAGTTATAATTCAAGGACGAGTCTCAAGTCCCCGCGCTTGCGGTGAGCTTGCCGAACCGTGGTACCACCTTGCTTGCTTCTCATTAAACTGGGTTCTACCGGCCTTTCGGCTTTCTTCCCAAAGCTCAGGGGTGATGGCCCCTTCAGTGCTTATCGATAAATAATAACACAATATATGTTTATTTGGTAGTATTACACCCCAACGAAATCATTCTTAGTCCAGCTCGTTAGCGCATATTCCTTAGAGCATACTAGCTACAATACTTTTGTCATTAATTTACCTTAAATCAAGTAAATTATCTTCAAAATCAATGAAAAACCTATTTAAACAATATCACTTAGTGCAACTTTATAAAATTCATATTGTGTTAATCAAAAGATCATTTTTTATAAAAAAATGCGGTTATCCACATGACACAGACCCACCCTGCACAGGTATAATAATTATGTTGAACTCAGGAACAAAAGAAAGTTCCTGCAAACCTACTGGCAGTTTAAAAAACTCTCTCCTGGTTCCTGCAGTTTATACGAGGACTTTTATAGTCCGGGCTAAGCATTTATCGGAGGTCGATATTGCTGAATAAATGTGAGCCCGTTATGAACTCATCACCCATAACAGCCGAAAGGAAGATTATAAGATGCGCTAACTCATTAAAAATTATGAGCAAATTCGCTAGGTGTTATCCAGCAAATGGATTCATGTGGTGTCAGCACTTCAACGGAAGTTACGCACCACCGTTTCCACTATCTGATGAAAACGAAAAATCGCCGAAGGAAAATTCCTTAGACGATGTTTCTGAAGAAAATCAAACTGACCAGTAAAATTTTCTTACGTAATTCACTCCGAAAGGAGTGTTTTGCGTTTTTTCACCAACTTAAAAGCTGGGAGATAACTCTTGGTATACCGTAAGGGACATTTCCCAATCTTTAATCAAACATTTTTATAACTACATTAATTGCTATTATTATATCAATTTTGGGAAGGAAGTTTTCCCCAGCTTTTATTCTGCAATTTCAAGGGTTTCTATCTCTTCTTAAATACTTAGCCATAAAATCCTAGAGATTAAACTCTGCCTTTATTTTTTGCGCCACTAATTCAGGGCTTAAATCTGTGTTATTAATTCTTATATAATTTTTCTCCTTTATCTCCCCTTCTAAGGAATTTGATCTATGTGTTGAGTCACTCTCTTTCAATTTTTGTTCTGACCATTCTATGTTTCTCTTCGTCGGCTTGTGTGCTAGCCTGTGTTCTGTTTTATTCCTTCTTAACCTTTCTTCTAGGTGTGCCTCTAACTCAACAAAATATATTTCTGCTCCTTTATCTCTGAAAATTTTTACTACACTTTCTATATAATCCCAATCCTCTTGGGCGTCAAAATACCACAAATAAGTGAAAATAAGTCCCTCTAGGTCACTCGCAACAACCTCTTTAAAAATTTCTTCACGGAAAAGTGTTACAAGTCTTTTGCCTGTCGGAGTACCGTAGCTGAAGTAATTAGAAACCAGCTCGATAGTCATGTGGTTGTGGAATAATTTCAGATTAGTTATTTTTTCTAGCTCATGACCAACTGTCATCTTCCCCACAGCCTGTGGCCCCAATATTACAATAAATTTCATTTCTATATTATATAACTAAAAAGCGAACGGGGCAGTCGCGACTGCGACTGCCCCTTGATGTTGCCGACTACTTGCGCACAATGAGGATGCGCAGACCACCGGAACCTGCGGCTTTTTGCAGCCGCTCGGTCGCGTATATCACCGCGCCGTCCTGAAGACCGGCTGCCAGACCCCTTGCCTGCAAAGGCCCCTGGCGAGCGATCATGTCCGACATGTGGATGGCCTTTAGTTCATTGTTGGTCGGTAGAACTACGATTCCCATGGTGCTTCTCCCTAGGTGGAAGGTTCTTAAGTATTATAACACATTACACAAAAAAAGCAACTACATCCTCTCTGGTGCATCGATGCCGAGAATTGTGAGCCCGTTTTTCATCACAGTGGCGAAAGCTTCGCTTAAGGCTACCTTGTAGGGCGAAGTATCATCCCCTGCTTTCACTATTAGATTGTTGCCATAGAAGCTATTGTAAGCACGCGCAAGCTCGGTGAGGTAATTCACTATATAATGCGGAGCGAATTCTTCTCCCGCACGAGTCACGACTTCGGGGAATCTATAAAGCAGTCTCTCGACTTCGGTAGTTGCCCAGCCGTCTGGGATAGTGGCATCAGGCTTTATACTTTCTTCTTTAGCTTTCTCTAGTATCGAATGCGCGCGAGCATGAGAGTACTGTAGGTACACACCCGAGTCACCTTCAGTAGATACAGACTTCTCAATATCGAAAATTATATCTCCGCCCACAGACTGTCTCAGGATCATATACTTAATAGCTCCTATCGCCACCCTTTCATCGCCTTTCACTTTCTCTTTAAGCATTTCTATCAAGCTCTCTGCGGTGATAACATCGCCAGTGCGAGAACTCATCTTGCCTGTAGGGAGGCGGAGCATGCCATGCGAGAAGTGCAGAGTCTTCGAAGCCAACTCTGGGAAAATCTGCTTCATTGCACAAAGTAAAACTTTAAAATAATCATTTATCTCGTTACCAGTGATTACTATTGATTTATCATATTTATATTTTTCGTATTTTATTTCAGCGAGACCTAGCTCTTTCGCTTCATATGTCGGCAGACCTTCGCCGTTTATGAACACACGAGTATGCAGGCTCTTGTCGAAATTTTCAGCTTTGAACACAACTGCACCCCCGTCACCCTTCTCGAAAACTTTGCCAATATTTTGCTCTACTATTTCCTTACCCTTACCCGCAACCTCAGACTCAAAGAAGAAAAAGTCGAAACTCTGCCCGAGCATCTTATACATAGAATCGAAATACTCCAAACTTTCCCTCCTACCATTTTCGTATATTTTGTTTACTTCTTCGTCTGTTTTCTGGTATATCTTTTTGTTTAATTCTTGGATTGCTTTCTTAGCATCTTCATTTTCTGTAAAGGCCTTGGAACCTCGTGCATAAGCCTCCTTGATATCTGCACCCTGTTGTAATGCCCAAATGGCCTTGGCCACATGCATACCTACATCGCCCTGGTAACATGCCTGGCTAACTTCGCCACC
>CAZUID010000019.1:3631-4858 GCA_964620985.1 uncultured Candidatus Saccharibacteria bacterium
CCTGCAAGTTCGCGTGGGTTAGAATTTGCACTCTTTGCTAGGACCATTGCTACATTCGTAGAATAATCCCCCATCTTCACATCTCCTGGATGCTCTACGTCAAAAGAGGCCTCTTCCATCCCAAGATCCTTCAGCGCCTCATTTATTAATTTTTTTATTTTATCTTGCATTTGATTTAGTAAAATCATCCCGAGCTTTAAGAGGGATTATCTAGTATCGCCGTCACCCTTGATGGCACCTCTACTCATCCTTGATTGTAGTTTATTTACATTGAAGTTAGCAACCTCTTCGAGAGTCATGTCTAAGTTGCTAGCAAGTACCGCCAAGTACCACAGCACGTCCCCAAGCTCGCCTTTTAGCGCTTCCTTGCGCTCAGCACTCATCTCTCCTACCCCATCATCCCCACGTAACCACTTCTTAACCTTACCGACTACTTCCCCAGTCTCTTCTGCAAGGCCGAGTGCAGGATAAACAATTTTATATTTATCATCATAGACTGCTGTTAGTAATGCTTTCTTCTGATATTCGTTTAGTTCCATGTTATTTCTTTATTATTTTTTTAACTATCTTGTAAATCTCTTCGTGGATAACTTCCGGGCGAGCAAGTTGCCCGTTTTGAAGACACTCAATTTTCATCCAATTCTTTTGAGTCTTGGTGAGCCACAATGCTGCACGCCTGGAATTTTGAAGGAACATAACGTCATTTTCATGTACATCCTTTTTCTTTTTTAGATATTCTCTTTTCATCTTGCCGGCACGCTTATCTATCAAACGCAAAGCTACTTGAAGTGGCAGACTAAGGTAAAGAACGATATTCGGTCTCGGGATCTTAAATACTCCGTGCTCCATGGTGTCTAGCCACTCGATAAAATCTTGACGTTTTTTGGGACTAGAAATTTTACCTCCCTGGTGTATCTGGTTGGAACTCACATATCTATTGGCAACTATTATATATCCTTTATCTAGAAAATCTTTGATCTTTGCTGAAGACTCCCAACGATCAGCAGCGTAGGCAATAGATGCAATCTTGGGGTGAATGTTTCTCCAGTTATAATACTGTTCTGTTAAACAATGACCGATAAATTTACCAAAGAAATTATTCTCATACTCAGGGAAATCGGCAACAACAACTTTGTGCCCTTCTTTCTTGAGACGCTCCACTAAAATCCCAACTTGTGTTTTCTTGCCACTTCCATCGATACCATCCACAACAATCAATTTCCCTTT
>CAZUID010000019.1:4958-9772 GCA_964620985.1 uncultured Candidatus Saccharibacteria bacterium
TTATCTACTTACCTATTAAATAACCTCCATCAATAGCAAAGTCCTGTCCCGTAGCATAGCTAGCTTTATCGCTGAGAAAGAAACAGATAACCTCAGCTATTTCTTTGGGCTCAGCTATACGCCCTAACAAAACATCCGAATTCCTTTTTCGAGTAGCTTCATCCCATTTTTTTGCAATATCTGTGTTTACCCCCGCAGGTGAAACAGAATTTATCAGAACTCCATCTTTCGCATATTCCTTCGCTAAAGCTGCGGTTATATTTAATACCGCGGCTTTTGAAGATGAGTACGGCAATCTAGTAGAGAGTGTACCCTGGGTATGAGCACGCACAGAACTGACGTTTACAATACGACCATACTTATTCTCTATCATAGAAGGTATGACCGCCTGACACATATACACAACACCTAGCACATTGGTCTTGTAAGAAAACAGCCAGTCCTCTTCCCTGGTATCCACAAATGGCATAGAGTTAGCAGCCCCAGCAACGTTGGCAAGGCAATGTATCTGAATATTTTTTTCAAGCAATTTGTTAACTTCACGAAAGACTGCCTGCCTATCGCCAATATCACAAATTATTTTCTCCGCACCAAGCTCTTCAGCAATTGCATCTAATTCCTTAGACGGCTCTTTGCCGTGCACTATAACTGTCGCACCATAACCCTTCGCCAATCTAGCCGTCTCCGCACCGATTCCACGAGAAGAACCAGTGATTAGAATAGTTTTTCCTTGTAGCATGAGTTTATATAAACTTCTTAGGAATAGGAAACTTCTTGGCTAATTTCTTTATCTCTTTATGAATTAATTCTTTCTCTTTTTTGTTATCTTTGTTTTTGAGAGTTCGGATGATTAATTCCGCAACTTGAGCGCAGTCTTTCTCTTTGAATCCTCTGGTGGTAATAGCTGGAGTTCCAAAACGGATACCAGATGGATCCATAGGCTTCCTGGTGTCCCCTGCAATAGAGTTCATGTTCAAGGTTATACCTACTTCATCTAACACTGTTTGAGCTTCTTTACCTGTAACACCGAGAGATCCGAAAACATCAGCCAAGATAAGGTGGTTGTCAGTACCCCCGCCAATCATTCGCACATTATTCTTGTGAAATACTTTCTCCATAGCCTTGGCATTCTTAAGTATTTGCTTAGCATATTTTTTGTAGCCTGGTGTCATGGCTTCACCGAAAGCTACGGCTTTCGCAGCGATGGTGTGCATGTGAGGTCCACCCTGAATTCCTGGGAAAATTGTCTTGTCTATTTTCTTAGCGATCTCTTCGTTGTCACGAGTTAGAATCAAGCCTCCACGCGGTCCACGTAAAGTCTTGTGAGTGGTAGAAGTTATGATATCGAAACCATCATCAAATGGATTACGGAGCGCCCCTGCAGCGATAAGCCCCGCGATGTGAGCCATGTCAGCCATAGTTATAGCCCCAACTTCACGCGCAATATCTACGAACTTTTTGTAGTTAAGTGTTCGTGGATAAGCTGAGAATCCCGCAATGATTAATTTCGGCTTGGTCTCGAGAGCAACACGTAGCATATCTTCATAGTCTATTTCTCCGGTCTCAGGATTTTTCATTTTGTAAGTTACGAACTTGTAGATTTTTGCAGGGAGAGTCATCGGATGTCCATGAGTAAGGTGTCCCCCGTGAGAAAGATCCATACCTAACACTGTGTCTCCTGGTTGAAGTAATGCCGCATATACTGCCAAGTTAGCTGGAGCACCAGAGTGCGCCTGCACGTTTGCAAATTTACATTTAAAAAGTTTCTTCGCTCGCTCTATCGCCAGAGTCTCAACTTGGTCAGTCCACTCTTGACCACCATAGTAGCGACGACCTGGGTAACCCTCGGAGTATTTGTTAGTAAAAATAGAACCATTAGCCTCCAACACATCCGCAGAAACATAGTTTTCTGAAGGAATGAGCTCTAAGCCCTCCTTCTGCCTCAAAGCTTCGCCCTTTATTAATTTTTCTATCTTTTTGTCTTTCATATTAGTATTTTATCACAAACAAATATCAATTACCTACGGGTCTTAAAAGTGACAGTTTGGCCATCAGATTTCATAATTATTGTCCCTAAAATATCAGTTCGCCATACCTCTATACCCAAAGAACTCAAAGTATCTAGTGTCTGCTGGTGAGGATGACCATAGGTATTGTTCTTACCGTCTGAAATTAATGCGTATTCTGGAGAAACCGCCTCGACGAAAGCCTTAGATGAAGAAGTTTTGGACCCATGATGCGCGACTTTCAAAATATCACTATCTAATGCTTCTTTAGCATTTTCTGAAAGAATGATTTTCTCAGTCTCAGCTGTCGTGTCTCCTGTGAGCATTACAGAAGTCTCACCGTATGAAAGCCTGGCTACAATTGAGCCATCATTAGTAGTCCAAGTCGAGACATCCCTATCAGGGAACAATATATCTAGAAAGACTCCCCCACCTAAATCTATCTGCATTCCCTTTTTGGCTAAAATATTTGTAATATTTTTCTTGGCTATTACTTCTTTTAATTCTCGATAGATCGCGGAGTCGTCATTGAACGTTCCTGGTTCAATAACTTGCTTCACTTTATAAGTTTTCAAAACATCCAAAAAGCCACCCATGTGGTCGCGATCGGGATTGGTAATAATAATTGCATCGATCGTTCGATCAAATAACGGCATTACGCGAGTAAGGCGCCCCAGAATCTTGCGTGGCGGACCTCCGTCGACGAGTATCTGCGTCCCTGTAGGCGACTCTATGAACAAGGCATCGCCCTGCCCAACATCCAGCATCGCAAAGGTTAATTTGCGGTGAGCCTCGACAAAATCAAGGTAAAAAATCAGACCGACCAGACAAAGTAGGAGGATTGCAAGCCAGAATAATCCATAGTTCTTAGCAGTAGAAAGCATGGTATATAGATTACTATATAACAATGTCGCTCGGACATCAAACAAGCAAGCTTGTTTGTGCTCCTCTCTAATTGTTATAATACTACCATATGAAAAAATTTGAGGAGAAAAAATTCAATATCGGAGAACTAAAAGGTATCTCTAAGAAAAACATTGAGGAACATCTGAAACTCTATGCTGGTTATGTAAAAAACACTAATTCTATATTAGAGAAAATACCAGAATACGAAGGCTATGCGAAAGAAGACACTTTCGCCCCTTACGTCGTAGGTGAACTTCATCGTCGTCTAAGCTTCGAATACAACGGCATGCGTAATCATGAAGTTTATTTCGCATCTTTAGAAGGTGGACCTAAGGCTCTTACAGAAGGGAGCGCTCTCAAACAAGCAATCGAAGAAGAATGGGGCTCATATGAGGCATGGCTCGCTAGATTTAAGGCAATAGCTCTTACTCGTGGCATCGGCTGGACAGTGCTCTGGTACGACACAACCAACAAAAGACTTATCTCGTCTTGGGTTGATGAGCAACACCTAGGACAATTAAATGGTTGCAAGATGATTCTCGCACTAGACATGTGGGAGCATGCATATGTATACGACTACCCTACTTCAGAGAAGAAGAACTATGTAGAAGCATTCTTTGAGAACTTAAATTGGGAAGTTGTCGAAGAGAATTTCAAGCAGGCTCAGTAGTTTTAAGCTCAAAGAAACTTTTTATACTTCTACCAAACAGCCTATAGATAAAATAGGTGTAGATTAAAATTGTTATAAGTATTGGAAAGTTAGGAATAGTTAGCGATGCAAAAGGAATGCGTGAGAAAAAATCTACAACAGCAAGCTCGTACTTCAGGAGCATGGCAGATACTAGACCAAAAGGTATCGAAACTAAAGAACTTATAAAGCCAGTAATGCCAGTGAAAAATCCCATCATCATGGTTAAGGGAATAAAAGGCAGTATCAAGATATTGGCTGGCAAAGCCACGAGAGATAAGTTACCCATCTTATATAAAATAAAAGGCAGAACGAAAACGTACGCAGCAAAAGTAACTGATACTACGTCACGCAAACCAAAGCGTTTGGTAACCCAAGCGAAGTATTGCTCAGTTCTGGGTGCTAGGAATATCACAGCAACCGTCGCAATGAATGACAACTGAAAAGAAACATCGAAAAATAAAATAAAAGGATTAAACAAAATCATAACCACTCCTGTTAGAACAAGTATCCTCGCAACGTCATAAGTACGCCCCGTAGCACGAGCCACGAGTGCAAGAGTCGCCATAATACCTGCACGCACTGCTGTAGAGGAAGCCCCTGACATAATCACAAAAAGTAAAATTCCAAGGATACCAGCGCCAAAAGCAGTATTGCGTGGCAGAAATGAAAACAATTTCATAATCCATTCCGCCACAATAGTAACGTTGTATCCAGAAAGCGCGACTATATGTATCGTGCCAGTATCTACGAAGGCACGTCTCAGATCAGCATTAAATGTTGACCTCTCCCCCAATATCAGCCCGCCCATCAACAATGATTCTGGACTAGGGATGGAAACATTTATTTTTTCTAGAAATTTCTCTTTTACGCTAAACAATATTCGTTTAATAAAATTACCTCCACCGGTTGAAAGCACATCCACCTCGGGGTAAAACATAGTGTAGAAAATACCATCCTTGCGTAAGTAATTTACATAATCAAATTCTTTACCCTGGTCAGTTATGAAATTCTCAGGCTTAGAAAGTTTCCCTGAAAAATTAACCAAATCACCGTATTTAAAACTCTCACCTAAATTTACAGTAATTAATACTTTGGTTTTAAATTCTCCTTCTTTTAAGAAAACAGTTAGTTTCTGATTATTTTCTCTTACATCTGGCTCGTCGATAATCTGACCCGAAAAAGATACACTTTGCCCGACTTGTTCTTCAAAC
>CAZUID010000020.1:0-9056 GCA_964620985.1 uncultured Candidatus Saccharibacteria bacterium
GCTCGTTTCGTTTTATTTTCTTTAAATGATTTTCTATAAGTTCGAAAATGTCTGAAAGACGTGCCTCGATTATCTCGTCCAATTTTTTCTTGGAATAATCTTCGATACCATTTCCAAGTTTTAGATTTTCTGCTTCTTCAAGTGAAATCTTGAGTCCGAGTGCTATGTCGTTGGTTACATCACCACCGCCGATAGAGAAAGTATGAAGCGATACCAGTGAGCCGTTTTCAAACACAGCAAGCGAGACTGTCTCGGATCCGATGTTTACTAATGCAGAGCCAGCGATCTTTTGTTTCGGAGAAAGTGCTATGTGACTTGAAGCAATAGGTGAAGGGATGACGTCTATGGGTTTGACTCCAGCTTCAGTGATGACTGACAACAGGTCGTCTAGGTGCTGGCTAGAGCAGGTGACAAATAGGGTCTTAACTTCGAGCTTGGTACCCTTCATGCCCTCTGGACGGCCTAGAATCTCCTTGCCATCGAGTTTGAACGACATAGGGAATACTTGGATAACTTTCTTATTATTTAAGCTTAAATTGTCTTCTGAGTCCTCTATGGCCCTCTCTATATCTAGATGGGTAACTTCGCCGTCGGCCTTAGAAACTATGGCTTCGCCGGTGCTGAGATCGCCACGTAGGGTAACGCCACCTACTGATACGAATGCGCGTCTGATTTTGATATCTGAAGTTTTCTCTGCGATGGCTACTGCTTGTTTAACGGAGTGGACTGCAAGTGCTGAGTCTACGATGTAGCCGTGACGCATGCCTTCGGTGGGTGCTTCACCAACGCCAATAACCTTAGGATCTTTTTCTCCTTTTAGAAACTCTGCTACCACTACTCGCGTTATCGAGGATCCCACGTCGATCCCGATAGAAATATTTCTTATCATATTTTTTCTCTGCTTTATCCATTATACTGCCATGTTGCATTCCTTTCAAATGAAGCATTCCGTGGATAACTAAAAATCCGAAAAGTTCGTCATAACTTTTATCAAATTTTTTTTCTTTTACTTCTTTTTTTACGACGGCAGGACAGATGATAAGCTCACCTTGTTTTTTAGAAAAATAAAAAGACAAAACGTTGGTAGGTTTGTCTTTCTGGCGGCACTCTTTGTTTATTTTGCGAGATTGAGCACTAGACACTAATGCAAAGGATAAATCGTAATCCTTGCCTAGGATATCGTTCTTGAGAGTTTCGATTAAACTATTCCATTTTTTACTTAATCTTTCCAAGTTTGCGGAGCTTCTCGATTTCCTTGCGACGGCCCATTCTCTTTAGAGCACTTTTCTTTACTTTAAGTTTAGATTCTTTTCTTTCGTTGTACCGGGAGTTCTTTACTTTGTGGATTATGCCTGATTCCTGAATTCGGCGAGAAAAACGGCGCAATACGCTTGCGTTGTTTTCATTTGGGTTCTTTTTTATTTCGATTACTGTTTTTGCCATATAGTTAATTCGCCCACCAGGAGGCTCCGAGGAGACTGCTAGGGACTAGAGTAGAATATCATAAAAAAAATTTATAGCAAGCCGAGAAATGGCGATGACGAGGTACTGAGCAAAGCTTTGCGAACGTACACTGGTTCTCTAAAATTGACTCTTGGGCTAAAAAAAGATAAAATTGCCTTTATGAAACAAGACAAAACTGTGAATTATATAACGGCGGAAAAGAAAAAAGAGCTTGAAGCAGAACTAACAGATTTAAAAGGTCCTAAAAGAAAGGCGATACTAGAAGCCTTAGAATACGCCAAGTCTCTCGGCGATTTGTCTGAAAATGCGGAATACCATCAGACTCGTGAGGATCAGGGCAAGCTCGAAGAGCGTATCGCCAAAATAGAAAATGTCTTGCAGTCTTCTCAAGTGGTTTCTTCCAGTAGTGGAGATGAGATAGGTGTAGGTTCTAAAGTAGTTGTGCTGAAAGTTGGCACTAAAGTAGAAAAGTCATACCAGATAGTCGGTAGCGAAGAAGCGGACATGGCTCAAGGTAAAATCTCAAATCGTTCTCCATTCGGCGAGGCAATATTCGGCAAGAAAAAGGGAGATAGTTTTTCTTTTAAAACTCCAAGTGGAAATGTTGATTACAAAATAATAAGCGTTGCTTAAATTAATTTAAATGTCTTCAATTGATGAAATTAGAGATGTTAGACTCGCAAAACTAGAAATTCTAAAACAGAAGGGTGTGAATCCTTATCCTTCGAAGTCTAACCGGGAGATGTCTTTAGTTGATGCGATAAAAGACTTTGAAAAACTAGAAAAAGAAGGTGTAGATAAATGGGTTTCTGGACGCGTGATGTCTATCCGTGGACAGGGGGCCATCGTTTTCATCACTCTATATGACGGGACTGCGTCCTTCCAAGCATTACTAAAGAAAGATGTCATCGGCGAAGACAAGCTTGCCTTCTGGAGCGAAGTTGCTGATATCGGGGATTTCGTAGAAGTGCAAGGCAGGTTCTTCACTACTCAAAGAGGTGAGAAGACAGTCGAGGTCAAAGACTGGCGCATGCTATCAAAGAGCCTACGGCCATTACCTGAGAAGTGGCACGGTCTAGTCGATGAAGAAACAAAACTTCGCAAAAGATATTTAGATATACTTACTGATTCAAAGACTAAAGAAATTTTTATCCAGAAAAATATTTTCTGGGCATCATTTAGAGACTTCATGGTACGCAAGGGATTCCTCGAGCTCGAGATGCCAGTGCTTGAAGCGACCCCTGGGGGAGCTGAGGCAGAGCCATTCAAGACTCATCACAACGCACTCGATGAAGACTTCTACTTACGTATATCTCTAGAGCTACCGCTTAAGAAAATGCTAGTAGCAGGGTATGAAAAGGTTTTCGAAATAGGTAGAATCTTCCGCAACGAGGGAATATCTGCAACACATCTTCAGGACTACACTCAGATGGAATTCTATTGGGCATACGCTGACTTTGATACTTTGATGAATTTCAGTGAAGAGATGTACCAATACGTGATCGAGAAAACTTTCGGTACTCTAACCATAACCGCTAAAGACGAGACCATAGACTGGAGTGGTAAATGGGATAGGGTGAACTACGTAGATTTGTTTAAAGAAAATACAGGTATCGACCTAGATACTGCAACTGACGCAGACTTGAAAAAATATTTAGACGATAGCCACATCAAATACGAAGACTTCGTGAAGCGTGGACGCTTGGTGGATTTGGTATTTAAAGATATTCGCAAGAAAGGCATAAAGTGGCAGGGGCAGAAACCAACTAAGCCATTCTTCTTGATCAATCAACCTATCGAGCTAGAACCACTTGCGAAAAAAGATGAAACTAATCCTAAGCTTGTGCAGAGAATGCAGATAATAGCGTACAGCATGGAGCTCGGTAAAGGCTTCGGAGAATTGAATGACCCTATAGATCAACGCGACAGATTTGAAGCTCAAATGAAACTTCGTGAAGCAGGGGATGTGGAGGCGCAGATTCTAGACGAGGACTATGTGGAAGCTATGGAATACGGCATGCCACCATGCGTGGGCTTCGGCGTTAGTGAGAGACTATTTAGTGTACTCAAAGATATCTCAGTTCGTGAGGGAGTAATATTTCCGACTATGAAGTCCAAGAAGGATTAGGGTCACTGAAGTATCCCCATCTTACTGCTTCTCTAAAAACCGCAAAATAAAACAAGGACTCTTTTTCCCATTTTTCTGTTGGGTAGCCATAGATAAGCCCAAGTATTTGACCTTTAGTGTATCCGCTAGCTATTTGTCGGTATTTTTCTAGTTTCCTTTTATATTCTGGCGAAGAAATTTCAGGCAACGAAGCTTTCACCTTCGGAGCAAGGTCTAGAAATTTTTGTATGAGTATCTGATTTGGTTTTTCTAAAGCATCACGACCCTCTTGAGTTTTCTCCATCGCATTAGCCAAAGCTTCTCTTATTTCGTCGTCTCTCCTCTCTTTTAAATTTATAACTCCCTCAAGTTTCTCAGGTGTAGGCGCGACTTTTTCTTTTGGATCCTGGTCGTCTGGCTTGTATGTGCCCGGGAATTTTATTGTATTATCTTTTTCTCCGCTGTTTTCTTTCATACGTAGATTTTAACATATAGGCGAATAAACGAACACTAAAATAGGGAATAGCTGTTTATTTTACAGTATATTTTGGGTTTTTAGGCATTTTCGATATATCTAAGGGTTATCCACACATTTCGCTTGGAGGAGTACAAACAATTAGCGTATAATATACCAAGTGGGAAAAAGTGGGAAATGAAGTGGTAATAAAATTTTATGCTCATCGGCGAATATATTCACACAATTGATGAAAAGAACAGAATTTCCTTGCCGGCGAAATTCCGAAAGGAAATGGGTAAAAAAGTTATCATCACTCCAGGTCTTGATAACTGTTTGTTCGTTTTCACAATTGCAGAATGGAAAAAAGTTTCTGAGAGACTTGCGGGAAGTGGGGCAGACCTATCATTCCTAAAAGCAGATCAGAGAACATTCAGCAGAAATATGTTCGGTCAGGCCATGGATGTAGATGTTGATTCCATCGGTAGAATTTTGATCCCGGATTATTTGAAAGAAAGAGTGAAGCTCGCGGGTTCTGCTGCACTCATCGGGGTTCAAGATCGAGTCGAGGTATGGAATGACAAGGTTTGGAAGGAGACCAAGGCTAAGGCCGAAAGACAAGCAGAAGAATTAGCAGAGAAATTGGCAAGATAACCCATTATGAAAAGCGTTCATCCAAGTAGACATATCAGTGTTCTTTTAAATGAGACAATAGAGGGTTTGAACTTGAAAGACGGTGGGGTCATCGTTGACGGCACCTTCGGTGGTGGTGGACACAGTGCCGAAGTTTGTCGTAGGTCTAAGGGGGTGAAGATCATCGCAATAGATCAGGACAAGGGTGCACTTGCGAAAGCAGAAGACAAGTTCGAAGGCCTAGAGTGTGATTTGAATTTTGTAAACGGGAACTTCAGAGACATCGCAGAAATTTTACAAAAGGAGAAAGTGGAGAAAGTGTCTGGAATAATTTTAGACTTAGGACTTTCTTCAGATCAGTTAGAGAATTCCGGTCGGGGATTTTCTTTTATGAAATCGGAGCCATTGCTCATGACCATGAAAGAAAATCCGCGCCCAGAAGATTTAACGGCGCAAGACATCGTAAATACTTGGGGCGAGCAAAGTCTCGCTGATATTATCTACGGTTATGGTGAAGAGAGGTATGCCAAAAGAATTGCCAAAGGCATAGTGGACGCGAGGCAGAAGGTAAAGATAGTGACCACTTTCGACCTGGTGAAGATCATAAAAGATTCAGTCCCAGGCTCGTATGCAAAGGGTCGTATCAATCCCGCTACCAAGACTTTCCAAGCGCTACGTATCGCAGTCAATGATGAGCTAGGGGCGCTCGAGATGGGATTGCAGGAAGGTTTCAAGGTATTGAGTGTCGGTGGCAGGATGTGCGTTATTTCTTTTCATAGTCTTGAAGACAGGATAGTGAAAAGATTTTTTAAAGAATTATCGAGTGAGGGCAATGCGAAGCTATTAACTAAAAAGCCCATCATTGCAGGAGAAGAAGAATTAAAAATAAACCCAAGAGCAAGAAGTGCAAAGCTGAGAATTTTAGAAAAAATATAAATTAAAATGACCCTTCAAGTTAATTCAGGGTCATGGTGAATAAAACTGAACCATGAAACACGCAGGATTAAAAATAAAGACATATGCAGGAAGTGTAAGCATAGTTGATAGTGGTAACCTCGAGAAGAGGGCTTTGTCTTTAATATTGATGTCCTTCGGTGCACTGGCTGTTTTCTATATGTTGATTTTAGGTAATATGGTTTGGAATATAATTGAACGCAAGTCTCTAGAGGCGAATGCCCGAGTCCTGCTTTCCGAGATGGGGGAGTTGGAGCTTAACTATCTAACACTTTCTTCTAAGATCGATCCTGCTCTAGGGCTATCGATGGGCTTCAAAGAGGCTGAAACAAAACAGTTCGCTACACGCCGATCTGTGGGAAGTTTAAAACTAGTTAAAAATGAATTATAGTTTTTCTCATTCTCCTTCCAGGGTAAAGATTGTATCTTTTTTTATTATTTTGTTTGCTTTTGTTCTAGTATCTAAACTTTTTTTAGTCCAAGTCGTACACAGTAGTTCTTATAGTGAGCGTGCGGATCGCCAGTATGCGACGCCTTCTTCTAGTATTTTTGAACGCGGGACTATATTCTTCGAACGCAAAGACGGGCAACTGGTTTCCGCCGCGACCCAGGTATCGGGATTCAAGCTGACAATTGATCCTACTAAGATTGCAAACAAAGAGGTAGCTTATGAGGCTCTTGCAGAGGTTGTGCCTTTAGACGAGACAGATTTCCTTGCTAAAGCCAGCAAGTCTAAAGACGTATATGAAGAGTTAGCTCACAGGCTCACCAAGGAACAGGCAGATGCTATTTCTAAACTCAAGATTTCAGGAGTTTCGATATTCAAAGAAAAATGGAGATTTTACCCAGGAGAGAATCTTGCTTCGCATGTTTTAGGCTTCGTGGGTTATAACGGCAATGAACTCGACGGTCGTTATGGGCTCGAGAGGCAATTTGATCTGAATTTATCACAAGACAAGAATAGTCCTTATGTGAATTTCTTTGCAGAAGTTTTCTCCAATATTAAAGACACATTGTTTAAAAGTGAAGAGCAGAGTGGTAACATCGTTACAACTATCGAGCCAGTGGTTGCAGATATTCTAGAGAAGAAACTTGAAGAAGTGAAGTCTAGATACAGTGCTACATCTGTGGGTGGCATAATAATGAATCCTCAAGATGGCTCTATTTATGCTATGTCGGTCAAGCCTGATTTTGATCCCAACAACTTCTCTAAAGTTGAGAAAACCTCGACTTTCTCAAACCCACTAGTTGAAAACGTATTTGAGTTCGGCTCTGTGGTGAAACCTTTAGTTATGGCGGCCGGGCTAGACACGGGAGTAGTGACTGCTGGCACTATGTATGATGACAAGGGCTCAGTGACTGTGGAGAAAAAAATAATAAATAACTTCGATAAGAAAGCTCGTGGAGTGGTAGATATGCAAGAAGTCTTAGGGCAGTCACTTAACACTGGTATGGTTTTCGTATATCAGAAACTTGGCAAACAAAGAATGCATGATTATATGATGGCTTTCGGCATTGGCGAGGAAACAGGCATTGATCTGCCTAACGAGACAAGTGGCTTGGTGTCTAACTTAACTTCGAATTTGAAAAACGCGCGTGCGATAGAATACACCAATGCATCTTTCGGTCAGGGTATTGCTCTTACGCCGATCGAGATGGTGCGAGCGCTGGCGTCACTAGGCAACGGTGGTAAACTCGTTACTCCGCACGTAGTAAAGTCTATCAAGTACGATACCGGACTCGAGAAAGAGTTTACATACGAGACCAAGCCAACGAAAATTTCTGCTGAAACTGGAGAAGAAATTACCCGCATGTTGGTTAAGGTTTTAGACAAGTCGCTTTCAGAAGGCAAACAGAAAATGGAGCATTATTCTATCGCAGTAAAAACAGGAACAGCGCAAGTTGCCAAAGACGGTGGCGGAGGATATTATGAAGACAAGCACATGCATTCGTTCTTCGGATATTTCCCAGCGCATGATCCGAAGTTCATAGTTTTCCTTTATGCTATCGACCCGAAGGGTGTGCTATATGCGTCTCAGACTTGGACAACGCCGTTTATGGATATTACTAAATTCCTGCTCAACTATTACGAAGTTCCGCCCGACAGATAGCCCCGTTTATTTTATTTTTAACTTTAACTACTCATGAGGACAGCTACTAAAAAAATACTTTCATATGTTTTACAATTAGAATCACGCTTGATACTTTGGAGATATAAACCAAAGATAGTTGCTATTACAGGTTCTGTGGGTAAGACTTCTACCAAAGATGCAGTGTATGCAGTGCTATCAAAGGTAGCCTACGTACGCAAAAGTGAGAAGAGCTACAACAGCGAGCTCGGGTTACCTCTAACCATCATGGGTTGTCCTAATGGCTGGAATAGTCCATCGCTTTGGGCGCGCAACATTTTAAGAGGGCTGTGGATTTTCATATATCCGCACAAATATCCCAAGTGGCTAGTGCTTGAAGTCGGAGTTGGCAAACCCAACGACATGACCATAACTGCGTCTTGGCTCAAGACTGATGCCGTTATTT
Source organism: uncultured Candidatus Saccharibacteria bacterium (assembly GCA_964620985.1). Lineage (GTDB taxonomy): Bacteria > Patescibacteriota > Minisyncoccia > Phycocordibacterales > UBA9973 > UBA9973. Next base: position 8,148 of record CAZUID010000020.1, read on the forward strand.
TCACAGCTATAGGGGACACCCCAGCGCATATAGAATTTTTCGAATCTAAGAAGCACGTTATCGAAGAGAAAAGTAAACTCATTAAAACTTTGAAACCCGATGGTTTCCTAATATTAAATGCTGATGATCCTAGCGTTATAGCACTCAAGTCTAAGACCAAGAACCGCATAGTGACTTTTGGCTTTACTGAAGGTGCGGATGTATGTGGCTCGACTGAGAGCATTCTTTATGAGAAAGACGGTACACCTGCAGGTATGGCTTTCAGGGTAGATGAAGATGCGCGTAGTCTACCGGTGATCATAGAGGGAGTGTTCGGCACCAATCATATATATGCTTCTCTCGGAGCACTCGCTTTTGCCTCAGGATTGAAATTAAATATTCTTAACGCAATAGACGCACTCAAGAATTATGATGTGCCACCAGGACGCATGCGATTACTTAAAGGTATAAATCATACACTCATCCTTGATGATACTTACAACTCCTCACCGACAGCTTCTAGGTCAGCACTCTTCACACTAGGAGGGGTAAAGTGCAAGGGCCGTAAGATCGCAGTACTTGGTGACATGCTCGAGCTAGGCAAACATACAGAAGAGGCGCACAAGAGTATCGGCACTGCAGTTAAAGACACCGCTGATGTGCTTATGGTGGTAGGTATGCGCGCGAAGTCTATAGCGGTAGGAGCACATGAGGCTGGCATGGATGCAAAAAATATAATTGAATTTACAAATTCCAGAGAAGCAGGGGAATTCCTAAAAAACTTTATACACAAAAATGATTTTATTTTAATAAAAGGTTCACAAGGTATGCGCATGGAGCGTGCGGTGGAAGCGATACTGGAAAATCAGGAACACAAGAGCACACTACTCGTTAGGCAAGATGCAGAATGGCTCAAGAAGGCGTAAAATG
>CAZUID010000021.1:0-8574 GCA_964620985.1 uncultured Candidatus Saccharibacteria bacterium
GAGTACTCAAAATTGGACTGAGCCCAAGAAGACAAGAATCTCGAAAAGACCGCTTCTGCATTTACTATTTCTTCAACTCCCGCGGGATTTAACAACACAAGACTAGACACTCTGTCTGGATATCTTTCCGCAAAGGTTGCCATTACCTCACTACCCATTGAATGTCCTATCAAATGCACCCTGGCCCCAGGCTTGAGAGATATTTTATCCAGAAGTTGATTTAACACCTCAGCTTCATTGTCAAAATTATCTTTACTATAATAATCTTTAGATGGATCCTCAGAGTTACCGTACCCAGGCAAAGACGGCATAATTACTTTTCTCCCCTCACATGCTAAAGAAAAGCCAAGCTCTGATATCCCCTCCCAGCCAGAACCAAACCCGGGCAACAAAACCACAAGATCCCCATTTTTGTTTTCTAGAGATTCCACAGAAATGACTCGATAGTCAACAGCAACCTCCTGGCCAGCAACTTTAACCTTAGCCTTAGTCTCCTTCTCGAGCTGTTGTCCAACCTCATGAATAAACCGCGCGCGACCCTCAAATGTCTCAGCGATAGACTGGTTCTCTTTTTTAAAAACTTTAGTCGGTTGTTTAGGCAAACCTTCAAAAGACATGGTGCGCGGTGTAGGACTTGAACCTACGACCTTCCCGGTGTAAACGGGTTGCTCTACCAACTGAGCTAACCGCGCATAAGGTTCAAATTAACATTTTTAAAGCGACGGGTCAATTACCGGTGCGGGTGCGTTGAAAATTTCCTTAGACTTTTCCTCTTTTTCTTGGAAATATTGCAATATTTTATCTAACCTTTCTTTAGGTAAAACAGCTGCCTCTGAGCCTACCCCACTAGAGCTAGCATCTACTTCTTTGTTTACTTTTTGAAACACCAGGAAAGTAAAAGAGAAAGCAAAGACAATCATTATGGCGGTAAACATCAACACAACATTCCAGAAAGGATTCGGGTTGATTTCATCACTTCCCTTTTTAAAAACTTTTTTCTCTTTAAATTTTAAAAATTTTAAATTCATAAATTTTATTTTGGCAAAAAGCTAACCAATTTAACCCTCAAGCGAGACTCCCAGGCAGACTCTCCTGCAGTAGCCGCCACATCCAAGCCCCCAACTTTCTGTATATCAACCGACAGAAACTCTAGCTCGTATGCGGAATTTTCTAGCAAAGTTAAGAATTTGTACAAATTTGCGAAACTACCAGTCGACCTAATAAGAACAGTAAGGGATGAATTATTTTTAGGCACGTCCACTGAAGCAATCTCGGACTCAACAGAGACAGAAGACGCCAGCATCTCGAGAGAATCAAGGAAAGGCACCGCATCAGAGCTCTTAGCGAAATGCTTTTGGAGTAGCGCCCTCTCAGACTCTATCGCCTTCATGGATCTCTCTAATTGCTTTATATCATCAAATTTTTTGGTCTCAGTCTGCCATTCTGTCTGAGCCTTTAGTAATTCTTTATTCTTCTTATCGATAGTTGCATATAAAAACAAGAAAGCTGAAACTGATACAATCAGTAACAATATCGAGGGCAACAACATGTTTTTAAATATTTTATGCAACATAATATTATGAAGGAATCAGACTAAGTGAAAATTTAATATTCGAGCCCTTAACAAAGTTGGAAATAGGCAGATCAACCTTCTGAAACGCGTTATTGTCTTCAAGGGCAAGCCGAAACAACAGCAGTCTCTCTCTGGACGGCGCCAACCCGTTAATGTTTACCTTCTTGCCAATCTTAGCATCTACCTCGTAGGTAATTTGGGTAATTTTTATATCAGGCATCTTCTCTGCAATAATTTCATTTATTACCTTCTGGGAAACTAAGAAAGTCTTCCCTTTCACTTTCTCTATAGTAAGAAGTTGTAAATCCAAATCTTTAAATTCATCTAATGATTTCTGGTCTACCTCTAGAGCTAATTCTTTTTTCTGAGTATTCAAATTTTCTTTTATTATCCCTTCTTTAATGTTAAGCATGAAATACGAAGGGAAAAGGAGCAAAGAAAGAAGCAGGAATGAGAAACTAAGCATGATCAGAATAACTGACACCAGCCTGGCGTAGAAATTCTTAACCATCTTCTTCTTTTCTTCGTTTGGAATTAAATTAATCATGTTCAAAATCCCCCAAAGCTAGCCCAAGAGCCGCTGCCAAAGACAACGCATTCTTGAAACTAATATCAGGAATATATTTATTAGTATCTTTAATATTAACCCAGACATTCGCCATTTCAACTTTTGTTTTCAAACTCACAGACAGATAGTCCGCCAGACCTATTAGATTAGAATCTCCTCCGCAGATGAGTATCTTCTCTATTGGGGGGTTGCTGTTTCCTGTTTCATCTTTGTGGGTCTGCCAATACAAGAAATGCTTCGCCACTTCGTCGCGTAGTATAGAGACGCTATTTAAAAGTACAGAGAAAACTTCTTTGTTCTCTGGGTTGTTGCGCTGAAGACCGAACTTTCTTTTTATTTTGTCGGCTTCTTCATAACTTAGGTTGAAATTCTTCTTTATCATGTTGTCTAAAGTCATACCTCCGAAATCTAAAGTCGAAGTAAACATTGTGACCCCTTTCGAGATAATAAATATCCCGGTACGCTTTTCACCAAAGTCTACAATCATGTGCGTACTCATGTCCCCACTCTTGATCACAGCACGAGCTATGGCCTGAGCTTCTATCTCTACTGATTTCACCAAGATCGAAGCATTCTTGAACACTGTTAAGTAGTTCTCTATGACGTTGGTAGGTATCGCCGCCACCTGAAGTTGCATGCTTTTCTCATCCTCATTTATAAGCATATAGTCAAAAGTCGCCTCTGCCGCGGAGACTGGTATGTATTCCTCAAGCGACAGCTCTATACTCTCACGAATACTCTTGAGTCCTGCTTTTTCCAAACGAAGTTTGAAAAGATATGTCTGGTCTTCAGGTAGAGAAACCCGCACAGATTTAAGCCCAGACTCTTTGCGGAGCTTGGAGAGAATTTCTTCCATCTTTATCGGGTCTTTTATCTTCCCTGCTTCAATAACTCCCGGAGGTATCTTCTGTTCACCGTGAGCAACCACATGAATTCCATCTCTGTGTGATACGAGTTTGATAAACTTCAGTGACTCATCAGATATATCGAGACCAAAAGATGGCATCGCCAAAAAAGACGGAGCAGGGAAAAACCTGTTGAAAGAATTTATAAACATCTTAGTACTAATATTATACGATATCTATTCTTGTACCGCTATTATTTTGCACGAGTTCCAGCGGGGATATCTTCGTTTGGAGTTAGAAGCGAGAAATTTCCATCTTCAGTAGACACTGCAAGTATCATTCCCTGACTTTCTAAACCGCGAATTACTCGCGGTTCTAAGTTTGCTACGAACATACACTTCTTGCCCACAAGCACAGAGCAATCTGTGAAATACATAGATATACCTGAGACTATCTGTCTCGGATTTTCTTCTCCCAGATCCACCAAGAGCCTAAGAAGCTTGTCTGTATCTGGCACTTTCTCTGCCGAAAGAATTTTACCTACTGCAATGTCTACTTTTTTAAAATCTTCAAATGAAATCATTTTATTTATATCAATTTATTATTTAATCCCCTCTTGTTCTTTCTTGGACCTGCGATCTAAATACCTCTGCAGAATGAGGGCTGCCGCACCCGCATCAACTTTCTCACTTTTTTTCGCTTTCTGCTTGCTGTGAGAAAGAGATTTGTGAGAATTACTTTTAGTATTTGTAGATTTGCGTGCTTCCACAGAAGTTAGAAATTCTTTCTGCTTTCTAACTGGTAAATTAAATCTATCGTGTAGCTCATCTATGAAAACTCCGATACGCGCCTGAAGCGCATTCTCTTCCCCACTTAGGTCTAAAGACTCACCAACCACGATTTCAGTTATATGGTTACCTTTTATCAACTCTTCGAGCTTTTTAAACACATTAGAATCATTCAAAATGATGACTTTTGGGAATGCTAAGGTACCCATCTCGTCCGAAACAGCCACCCCTATCCTTTTCATTCCGTAATCTATTCCCATGAATCTCATGCCAAAATACTAGCATAAAATACGCTTTTTTGATATTATCCACGTACCGTGGAAGTGTGGCCGAGTGGTTTAAGGCAACAGTCTTGAAAACTGTCATAGGGCAACCTATCGTGAGTTCGAATCTCACCACTTCCGCTAAAATTCATAGTCTCGTTTTGCATGCCCGCATCTAGGTGTATAATTAATACATGCTTAAAAAAGTAGTTCGTTTTGCTTTAGCAACTTTTTTCTTACCAGTAGTAACTTTCGCGCATGTTAAGTGGTTTGCCGTCGAAGAAGCTCCAGTCCGTCCATACGAATTCACCGACACTCCTGTAATAATAGCTACAGTCCTAGCATTGATTATTACTTCTATCGGTTTTTATTTAGATAAAAAATTAAAAATTCCATATTGGTTTAAAAATTTCATCACCAGATGGAGCCCTCATACACTAACGCTTGCAAGCATGGGCTTCGGCTTGGCATTTATTATTTTCTCATACAATGGTTTCATCTTCGCACCCAACCTAGTCCCCCAAGGCCTAATCGCAGGACCACTGATATTACTTCAAGCACTAGCGGGTGTGATGATTCTCTTGGGCCTATACGAGAGAGTTGGTGGTGCTTTAATACTTCTACTATTTGCTCTTAGCGTCTCCCAATTCGGCGGAGTAGAGATGCTCGACACCCTAGAGATGGTTGGGTTCGCTATTTATGCAATCATAGTCGGCAGGCCAAAATGGAAAATCGCTGACACAAATATTTTTCAAACGCTCACCCACCACATACACGACTACGGAGTTCCGATACTGCGCGTAGCCACAGGACTAAACCTCATCATCCTAGGATTCTCTGAGAAAATACTTACTCCCTCACTCACTGCAAACTTCTTGTCTTCTCACCACTGGAACTTCATGCAGATGTTAGGATTCGAACAATTCACCAACTACTGGTTTGCCTTCTCAGCTGGTGCTACCGAAGCATTGTTTGGTTTGTTGTTGGTGCTAGGAGTAGTAACACGGCTTACTACGATAACATTGGCTGTGTTCTTGGTAACAACTTTGTTCTTACTCGGTCCAGTAGAACTCATAGGTCACATACCTCACTTCTCTATAGCTATAGTACTTCTAGTGCTTGGTGCAGGTTCTAAACTAAGACTACGCAAAAACGTAGATTAACAATTTATTATTGTGATATAATTTATTTGTGGACACACTAGAGAAATTAGAATGGGATGCATTAGAATATGACGAGAAAGATCGAGGCCAAGACTGGTTCTGGGCACTTGGTGTTGTTGTAGTTGCAGGATCTATCGCATCTATACTTTTTGAAAATTATTTCTTCGCTGCTTTGGTTGTAATAAGTGGAGTAATGCTTGGATTCTTTGCAGTTAAAAAGCCCGACATGATTCACTACGAAATAAACAACAAAGGCCTAAAAATCAGAAACAATATATATACTTTCGACAGCATCAAGTCCTTCTGGGTTCGCACTGAGCCAAAAGAAAACCAAATCAACCGCCCTGCCCTACTTATTCACTCTCAGAGATTTTTCTTGCCTGTTATCTCCGTACCTATAGAAATGGAGTCAGCTGATATGATTCGGGCGATAATGCTCGAAAAAGAAATCCCCGAAGAAGAAATGCAAGAACATATTTCCGAACACTTGATGGAAATTCTTGGATTTTAATATTTGTATTTTTTGCAATCAACTGCTAATCTAAATTAGCGCCATGCCCTCATAGTTCAATGGATAGAATGCGAGCTTGCGGAGTTTGCGATGTAGGTTCGATTCCTACTGAGGGCACAAGATAGAGAAATACAAACTACTTTGTATTTCTCTTAACTTTTGCCTGTCGGAGGCATGTCCCGCTACTACGGGACGGCCGAGACGGGGTCGCGGAAATTCTGAGCGACGGCGAAGAATTATCTGTGACCACAAAATAACGGGAAAGCCCACTGCTGGACTTTTTGTAGCCACAAAAATAACAAAACTAACCCATTTTTGGGTTTTTTGTCGCTAAAAAACTTACGAAATTTCTCCTGTATAGGTACTTGACTTTTTGAGTCGGTGGTGATATAATCACGAAAGATCCTAAGTGGGTGCATTTTAGCCCACCAACCTGTTCACCTCAACAAAAGGTCCTGTTTTATGCGAAACCTGAAAGTAGCCCTAGTGCTCTGCACCCTGGCAGTCCTCTGCTTATGGGATGCACTGGTGGGGACTTTAGTGTCCCCCCTTCTCGAGCTCTCAAAGGAGGATCACCGATGAAGTACATCCTCTTCCTAGCCCTTCTGCTTGGGGCAACCCAACTCGAGGCGCAGGTGCCGAAGTGTGTTCTCGGCGGCCCAACCGCCATGGACCCAAATCGGCAGCTCGCAGAGGGTGAGAGCTTCGTGCTCACAACCCGGCCTCTGGTCGTGAACCTTCGGTTCCGACCGACCCAGGCACACCCCGAACGTGTTGGTGAATGCATGTTGCCATCCGGCGAGAAGGTTGCTGTGAAGAACGGCATCCTGCAATGGGTGGCAAAATGTGGAAACGACGAGGTTAACAAGAACGTCGTCGTGATTCCCATAGGTCCTATTGCTGGCCCCGCTGGCATCCAAGGCCCCAAGGGCGACAAGGGTGATGTTGGACCGCAAGGTCCCCCGGGCCAAGTGATCTACCTGCCCCCGCCGAGGAACGACCTCTTCCGCGAAGACTACAAGGTCCGCGGGGGTGGATTCCCCGGCTGGGCAAAGTGGGCCATCGCAACCAGCGTCGCAGTAGGCACCGGGTTGGTTGTGGCCAACAACTGGCCACACAAGAACAACCAACCTACCGGTGGTAAGCCGGTGGTCATCTCGCTCCCGCCCACGCCCTAAAGAGGCGGAGCAAAACATCCAACAGGAGGTTGAGTACTGGAAAGGACTCATCTTCCTGTACTCTTCAAAGTTATGAAAACAAAGTCATGATTTTGAAGAGTAAAATATTAGTTTTACTTTTAATTAAATTATTATGAAAAAAATAAAAATGTTTGCAAAATTATTAATGGTCGCAATTATCGCTTTCGCGGGAGTATTTGCTAATGCAAATCTAGTCCAGGCTGACTATGCAACACCTGCATGTAACACAGCTACTCTAAACGGAGCGGTAAACCCTAACGGCGCAATCACAACTGTGTGGTTTGAATGGGGTCCAGGGTCTTCCCTGTCCTATTCGACACCAAAGCAGACTTTCACCTCAAGTGGTACTTTCAGCCAGAAAATAAGCGGACTTCAAGAGAATTCTTCCTACTCTTTCCAAGCAGTAGCACAGAATAGTTACGGTACTTCTTATGGTTCTGTTATTTCTTTCACAACTCAAAACTGTACGACAGTACCTGCTCCAACTGTAAATATTTCTGCAGACTCTACCAACCTCTCATATAACGGATCAACCACAATAAACTGGTATTCAAATAGCGCCAACTCCTGCTCAGGAAGTGGCGGTGCTAATGGTTGGGCGGGAAATAAATCTCTAATAAGTAGTTTCTATACAGGTAACCTGACCCAGACTACGACTTTCACTATCACATGTATCAACAGCACAGGTAAGGGCTCAGACTCTGTGACTATAAATGTTGCAAGTGCTCCAGTGCAGAACCCAACTGTAAGTATTTCTGCTAGCCCTTCTTCTGTAGCATACAACGGCTCAAGTACTCTATCCTGGAATTCTGCAAATACTGCATCATGTACTGGTACAGGCGGTGCTAATGGATGGTCTGTTAATAAATCTCTGTCTGGCAACACAAGCACAGGAAACTTAACCAACACGACAACTTTCAGCATTACTTGTACTAGTAGTTCTGGTCAGCAAGTATCTGACTCTGTAACTGTGACTGTCGGCAACGCTCCGGTGCAAAACCCTACAGTAAGTATTACTGCTAACCCTTCTTCTGTTAATTACAACAGTGCAAGTACTCTTTCTTGGAATTCTGCAAACGCGAATTCATGTAACGGTACGGGTGGCACCAATGGCTGGAGTGGTCCTAAAAATCTTTCAAGTAGTTTCTACACTGGAAACTTAACAAACAATACAACTTTCACTATCACATGTACTAGTAGTTCAGGTCAGCAAGTATCTGACTCTGTCACTGTTACTGTAGGCAACGCTCCGGTTAACAGCCCTACGGTAAGTATTACTGCCGATAATTCAAACATTCCTTACAACGGCTCTACAACTATTCGTTGGAGTTCTAACAACGCTACTTCATGTTCTGCATCAGGTGGCTCAAATGGATGGAGTGGAAACAAGGCTCTATCTGGAAGTGTAAGTACTGGCACCCTAACTAATGATCAAACTTACAACATTACTTGTACTAATAGTTCTGGATCTGCTAGCGACTCAGTATTTGTAAATGTGGCTAGCGCACCAGTGATAAGTGCTCCTACTGTAAACATAAGTGCTGATAGTTCTAACGTTGCTTATAACGGCTCTACAACCATCCGCTGGAATTCTAGCAATGCCACATCTTGTTCTGCTTCTAGTGGAACTAATGGCTGGTCAGGATCTAAGGCACTTCTAGGAA